>NZ_MEGQ01000001.1:0-111056 GCF_001725585.1 Thiomonas sp. SCN 64-16
CAGATCGCCGATCCTTTCGTCCGGCGGGTATCTGGCTGCCACAACCTCCCAGATATCCGAAGAATTGCTCAGCGCCATCGCCATCGCACAGGCCGATGAAACGCGGGTTCCCGCGGCAGCGATGGGCGTGCCCCTGGAGGATACTGACCACCAGGTGGCCGTTGCTCATATCCTGCCGCTCGCAAGCGGGCATCGCAGGACGCGGCTGGTGTCACAGGCCACCGCCGCCGTCTTCATCACGCGCGACACGGCCGCTCCGCCGACCGATCTGGGAACGGTCACCCGCTTGTTTGGGCTAACGCCGACAGAGACACGCCAGCTCGAGCAATTGATGGCGGGCGCAACGCTGAGCGAGGCCGCCGCCGCCCTGCGCGTCAGCGAGGCAACGGCCAGGCACCATCGCGAGCACATCTTTGCCAAGATGGGAGTGTCGCGCCAGGCGGACCTCGTCTCGCTCGTCAGGCGCCTCGTTCCGCCGATCCGCCTGCCAAAGGACAATGGAAGACGGCAGGCCTGATCATGCGGCTTCCGCGCGAACGCAATCCGATGCCTACGAGACGAGCCTTATCTTTCCGGTAGCGGCCGCGCTGTCCGGCAGGTTGTCCAGGCCCGCGATGGCGTAGCCGTCCCGCCCCTTCGCCTTGGCCTTGTAGAGCGCCCCATCGACCTCGGCCATCAACTCTCCGCCGACCAGGGACTGGTCCGGCGACCATTCGGCGACGCCCACGCTGATCGTGAAGCGGACGGACTTGGCGCCAGCGCCGCTGCGCGAGCGGACCGCGGCGACCAGCTTGCCGGCGACCTCCTCGGCCTGCCGGGCGCTTTGCGCCCGGGCGGCGGGCCAAGCAGCCATCAACGGGGCGGCCGCCAAAGCCCGCAACAAATGACGGCGATGAATGAATTGAGGCGAAGGCATGTGGGTCTCCCTGTTGTATGGATGGATCAACAGCGTCAATAATGCCGCAGAATTTCACCCTCAGCACACAGTCCACCATGATGCTCACCCTACCCGCCGCGCATAGCGCCTGGACCCAGCCCAATTTCGGCGCTGTATTGCTGGCCGAGTTGCAACAGACCGGGGCGCTGATCGGCCCGTTGCAGCAAGGCATACGCCGCGGCAGCCACGCCCTGACCGACGACGTCAGCCTGATGGTGCTGCAGCGCAGTGAAGGCGACGACGATCTACGGGTGAAGGCGGGGCTGAGCTACTTCAGCATCATTCCGGGCTGTGCCTGCGAAGCCGACCCGACGCCGATGAGCGAGCTGCCCGAGTATGTGGAACTGCGCGTCGCCATCCGCCGCACCGACAGCGCGGCCACGCTGGAACTGCTCGACGACTGACGCAATTGTTCAACCCAGATATTCCATTGGGACACGGGATGATGGCGCGGCGGATTGGGGATGGATTCTGCCCTGCGTGACAAGCCCATAGCCGTCGCTATGGGCGCGAAGCGCGGGGGTGAAGACACCCCAAACCGCCCGCCAGCGCCCGTGTAGGGGCGTAGCCACGCCTAATGGAAAATCTGGGTTCTCAAGGCGCCAAGCGTTGGCGCTTCCAACGGCCATCGGCCTGTAGCGCATACGCCAGTCGGTCGTGCAGACGGGAGGGCCGCCCCTGCCAGAACTCCCAGGCATCGGGAATCAGACGATAGCCGCCCCAGTGCGGCGGACGCGGCGGACTGATGCCGTAGCGCAGACCGAATTCCGCGGCGCGTTTGAGCAGGACGGCGCGCCCGTCGATGGGCTCGCTCTGCGGCGAGGCCCAGGCGCCGATGCGCGAGGTCAGCGGCCGGCTGGCGAAGTAGGCATCCGATTCTTCCGCGCTGACCTGCTCCACCCGCCCTTCGATGCGCACCACCCGCTCGAGCTCCACCCAGTGGAACTGCAGCGCGGCGAAGGCGTGCGCCGCCAGCTCACGGCCCTTGCGGCTGTGATAGTTGGTGTACCAGACAATGCCGCGCGCATCGACGTGTTTGATCAGCACCACGCGGGTGGAGGGGCGGCCGTTTTCGCCCACGGTGGCCAGGGTCATGGCGTTGGGCTCGGGCACCTGTGCGTCCATGGCCTGCTGCAGCCAGTGCTCGAACTGTTTGAGCGGATCGGCCTCGGCGTGAGCCTCGTCCAGTTCGGCCCGGCTGTAGTCTTTGCGCAAATCGGAAAGTGATTTCATGCAGGGAGTATAGAAATGGAGCCCGGCAGGCTCCTTGCGGAAGATGTGACTGAAGTCACAATCATGTATCAAAATTTTTCAATATTGCGTTCGATCAATATCAATCAGCGACCGCGCGCCCACAATTCCGTACCATTTTTCTCAACTATTACCCACACCATGTCCACGACTTCCGCACCGCAATCCGCCGAACCGGCGCACGCCAGCAGTTGGCTGGCCCACTTCCCCATCACCCTGTTCGCCACCGTCATGGGCACGACCGGCCTGGCCATCGCCTGGCACAAATCGGCGCAGGTGCTCGCCATGCCGCACGGCGTGGGCATCGGCCTGAGCTATGTCGCGCTGGCGCTGTTTGTCTTGCTGCTGCTGGGCTATGGCGCTAAGGCCCTGCGCTACCCCGGCGAACTCAGGGCCGAGTTCAACCACCCGGTGCGCATCAGCTTCTTCCCGGCCATCTCCATCAGCGCGCTGCTGCTGTCCATCGCCTTTTTGCATGTGCAGCCCGTCTGGTCGCAGGCCATGTGGTGGGGCGGCATTACGCTGCATCTGGTGTTCACCGTGGTCATCATGTCGTCGTGGATTCACCATACGCACTACCAAATCCAGCACTCCACCCCGGCCTGGTTCATTCCGGTGGTGGGCAACATACTGGTGCCCATTGCCGGCATGACGCACGGCTCGCCCGAAATCTCTTGGTTCTTTTTCAGCGTCGGGCTGGTGTTCTGGATCGTGTTGCTCACAGTGATGATGAACCGCTTTTTCTTCCACCCGCCGGTGCCCGCCAAGCTGCTGCCCACGCTGTTCATCCTCATCGCACCTCCGGCGGTCGGCTTCCTGTCGTATCTGGCGCTGGACGGCGGCGTGATCGACAACTTCGCCCGCGTGCTGTTCTATGTGGCGCTGTTCACCACCCTGCTGCTGTTCTATCAAATTCCGCAGTTCCGCAAGGTGCCGTTCTTCATGTCGTGGTGGGCCTATTCCTTCCCGCTGGCCGCCATCACCATCGCTTCACTGACCATGGGCAGCAAGATTGGCAGCGGCTTTCTCATAGGCTTGGGCGGGGCGCTGCTGGCGCTGACCTCCGCGCTCATCGCCCTGCTCGTGGTGCTCACCCTCAAGGCCATCGGGGACGGCAAGGTGTTCATCCCGGAATGAGGGTGGACTTGCTGGGGCGCGACTCAGGGTAACTGTGCTTTACAGGCGGCGTGACGCTGCTTAATGTGAAGCCGTGACTTTGAAGCCGCCGCCCCAAGGAGGCCGCCGTGTCTGAACAGAACGCCGTCGTTCCTCATGCGCCTTGCGCACGGCCGTCCTCGACGTCAAGGCGGCGTCTGTTGCGGCTGGCTCTAGTGTGGCCTGCCGCGACCCTGCCGCTGTTTTGGAAGTTCCCCGCGGCAGAGGCGGCGAATTCCAGCGCGGAATGGTCGGCCGACCCCGAGGCGGCCCGGGCGGCCAAGCTGCTCAAGGCGATCGGCTCGGCGTATTGGATACCGGAGGGTGCCGGGCCGCGCATCGTTTACATCTTTTTCGATCCGAATTGCCCGTTTTCGCACAAGCTCTACCTGGCCACACGGGCCGAAGTCGGCAAAGGCGGATTGCAGTTGCGGTGGATTCCGGTGGGACAACTCGAAGCCAGCAGCCCGGGCAAGGCCGCGGCCATTCTCGCCGCGCCCGATCCACTCACGGCCTTCCACAAAAATGAGGACGACTGGAACTTCGGCGACAGCCCGGCAGGCGGCATCCGCCCCCTGGCCCACCCCAGCGCCCGGGTGCTGCACCAGCTTCAGACCAACGCCGCGCTCATGCGTCAGGCCAATTTGCACACCTTTCCGGTGATGCTCTATCGCACCGCCAACGGCCGTGCCCACCTGATCGTCGGCCTGCTGCCGGAAGATGCCATCGCAACCGTGTTGCGCAGCGCTAGTTGACGCGCGGTCCTGAGCTACTTCACGCTCGCGAGGATGTCCTTGAGCTGCTGCGCATCAGGCGGGCCGACGACGAGCATGGCGTCGCCCTGTTTGTCGCGGTAGAGCAGGGTGGGCACGCCCGGCGATTTGGTGGCTTCGAGCAAGGCGTTGTTGGCGTTGAGCATGGCGCTTGTGGCGGGCAGTACCTTGCTGGCCGGGGCGATGCCGCCGCCCTGCCCTGTCGGCCCTTTGCCGTAGGTGTTCTCGTTTTCGTGAAACGCTTTGAGACGGTCTGGCGCCTGAAGAATGGCGGCGCCTTTGGTCACGCTGGTGGGGGTGAGCACGGCCACGGGCACCCAGCGAATCTCCAGTCCGTCCTTGCCCACTTTCGGGCGCAGGTTGGTGTAGAGCTCGTGGCAGTAGGGGCAGTTGGCGTCGAAAAAGATGTAGATCACTCGCGGCCCATGGCCTTCGGTGATGATCGTGGCCTTGCCCATCTCGCTGAGCACTTTGACGGCGTCGGGGTTCTGGGTCTGCTGGGCGCTGGCAAAAGGCGCCAGACCCATGACGCTGGCCGCGACGACGGCGGCAAAGGCGGTGCGCAACGCAGCGCGGCGATTGAAAATCATGCGGAGTCTCCTCGTCTTGTGGGGTGTTTGTCGGCGCAGTATGCCGCAAACACAGCGCGCGCAGAAGACCTGAGGCCGAGCTCCAACGCTTACTTGGCCGACGCCATCTCCGCTTTGAGCCGGGCCAGATCGGCGTCCACCCCAGTGGAGGTGCGCAGCTTATCGAGCGCTTTCTCGGTGCTGTCGCGCTGGTCCAGCGGATCGCTGAGGATGCCGGCCTCGGTCATGCCTTCCAGGGCTTCGGCCTTGGCCTGCATCTGTGAGGTCTTGTCCTGCGCGCGGCGCATGGCGTCACCGGCATCGGCCAGTCCCGCGCCCAGACCGGTGAGCGACTCGGACACGCCGACCTCGGCGCTAGCGGCCGCCATCTGGGTTTTCATCACCTCTTTCTGCGTGCGGAACTGTTCGATGCGATCCTGCAGCTTGCTCTCGTAGGCGGTGAGCTTCTCGGCCTGCGCGGCCACGCTGTCGTGCGCCTGTTGCAGCGAATCGATCTTTTGCTGCGCGGCCTGCTTTTCGCCCAGAGCGGCGCGCGCCAGGTCTTCGCGCTGCGCCTGCAGCGCCATACGAGCGTCGGCTTCGGCCTTATCGGCATCGTGCTTGGCAGCGGTCATCTGGTTTTCCAGCGAGATGCGTTCGGTGATCACATCGGCCAGGTGCCGCTTGGTGTCCTGCAGCGTGGTGATCATTTTTTCGTAAGACAAATCCAGCGTCTGCGCCGGGTCGTCGGCGTGGTTGAGAAAGGTGTTGACGCGGGCTTCGAGAATTTCGGCGGCGTGTTTGAACAGGGTCATGAGAGTTCTCCTTCAGGTCAAAGATGGTTCAGTCGTTCACTGGAATGACGAGTTGCGGGTTGAGCGCATCCACCAGCGCGTCGGCCTGCTCCATCGCCTTCACCGCGGTGCCCACGGCGAAGAACTCGATGACATGCGGCTGCCAGTTGTGCGAGCCTTCGTGCAACTGCACGCCGGTGATGCCGTCGGCCTGCGCGGCGGCAGCTTCGTGCTGCATGCGCTCCATCGCCAGTTCTCGGGCGTCGTACATGGCCTGGGTGAACTGCGCCAGCTCCACGTTGTTGCCCAGATTGCCGAGCGAGCGCAGCGCACCCTGGTGGGCGACGTGATAGACGCACGAGCCCATGACCATTTCCATCGGCCGGTAGCCCGACTTGAGCAGCATCCAGAAGTCCTGCCCCGACAGGTCGGAAGTGAAGGGCTTGCCGCCCACGCCTTTGAAACCGGGGTCGCCGGTGCGGTGGGCAATGGCGGTGCCGATGGCCATGAACTCCAGAATGTCCTTGTCCCATTCCATGCGCTTGACCTCCAGCCGCAGGCCGACCACGCCGTCGGCGCGCAGCAGAATGGCCTCTTGCTCCATGCGGCTCATGGCGAGTTCGCGCGCCTGATACATGGCTTGCGACAGCACGTCCATTTCCATGCTGGTGGACCACTGGCCGTACTGAATGCCGAGGTGATAGACGCAGGAGCCGACCACCAGGCCCAGCGGCTCGAACCCGGCCTGGCGCACCATGACGAATTCATTCACCGACAGGTCGGAGGTGAAGATGCCCTCATGGCTACCCTGGGCGCGCAGGCCCTTGAGCCGCTCCACCGCGTGGGGCGCGAGTTGCTCGGCGGCGGAAGCTGCGGGAGTTTCGGTTTGAGGCAATGCGGTTCTATCGTTCATGATGGTTTCCTAGGGTTGGGAGCGAGGGGCTTCAAGCTGACGGTCCGCCAAGCTGAATGTGGGGCAGACGCGGGAGCGCAGCGGACGGTTGGGCTCGTAGGCCACGGCGGTGCCGATGGCGATATAGCGGCACTGAAAACGCGGCGGCTCGCCGCCATCGCCCTCTTCGCGCGTGAGTTCGCTGTATTCGGTATGCGCCAGCACCGAGGCGTTCAGCCTTTGGCCGTCGCTGCGCAGGTGTTCGATGGCGCTCAGGCGCACATGCTGCTGAAAGGCCGAGAGCTCGCTCAGTTCAACATTGCTCCACAGCGCACCGGCCTGATACGCCGTCTGCGCCGAAGCGCCGAAGGGCGCGCCGCTCATCATCCCGAGCCCCGCGCCGTAGGCCGAGACACGCGGCAGGTACCAGTCGAAGTGCGCGCCGATGGCAATACCCACGGGCACCGCCCCATCATCGAGCAGACGCACGAAGTGCAGCGCCGACACCGTGGCCACCGCCGGGTCGGTGGAGGGCGGCAAACCGCGAATGCGCACCGCGGTGCCGGTGAGCGCGAAATCCACATCGTTCGGCCCCTGCCCGGCATGCGCCTGCAAGGTCACGTCGACCACTGCGTTGGCGCCCAGCAGCGCCGCCTCCAGCCGCAGGCGGTCGAGGGCGTGATGCCAGCCGTCGTAGTGCCCGTCCGACCAGGAGTAGTCGAAGTGGTACCAGCAATTGCCGTTGACCATGCCGAGCGGCTCGATGCCGTGAATGCGCTGCGCCAGCATTTCCGCCGGGGTGGCGGTACTCACCCAGGGCAGCTCGCGCCGCGCCGTGGCGGCCAGGCGCGCCTTGACGAATTCAGGCAGGTCATTGCCGGGCAGCGCCTCGGCCCAAGCCTGCTGCCGCGCCAGTTCATCGGCGCTGAGCGCACGCGGTGCGGCCAGGGTGTGGGCGGACGCGGTGAGCCCGTCCACCGCATGGCGCGCGTCCTGCGCGACGCTCTCGGCGCGCTGCTTCAAAGTGTTCCAGAGTGACATGCCGTGCTCCTAGTGCATCAGAAAATCATGCAGCGACTCGCTGGCGCGCTGCAGTTCGCCGGACTGCGAAAACAGCGCTGCCAGCAGGCTCTCCATCCACCCGGCCAGACTCAGTTCGTCGCGCTTGAGGATGACCCCGCCCACCACCCGGGCGCGCTGGGTGTGCACCCCGGAAGGATGGCGTTCAAGCAGGTAATGAAACTCCTCGGTGCGCACGGTGATGCTTTGCACATGGCTGGTCTTGGCGAACAGACCGTCGCGCTTGCGCACCACATCCACCTGGCCCGGCAGATCGCCTTCGAGGCGCGCAGCCAGACCCTCGACAAAGGCCTGGATGTCGGCGCTGGAGCGGCGGATCCAGGCGGCTTGCAGATCGATCTGGTTGGCGTCGTCCGCGCCGGGATCGGTGGGATTCAGGGTGTCGTTCATGGGTGGGGAGCGTGGTGAGGGAACATCGAGGCCAGCCGCGGCGCGCGGGTGCCGCGCAACATCACCGGAACCACCGGCATGTCGGCCCGCACCGCCGCCTCGAACGGGCCGAGGTGAAAGCCGAGCCGGCCGGGGTCGCGGCGCAGCTTGCCGCTGGAGGTCTTGCGCACGGTGTGCAGCAGGGCCAGCACCCCCTGGTCGGGCGCGCCGAACATCACCACACAGTCTTTGTGCACCCCGGCCAGTTCGCCCACGGCGAGTTCGACTTGGCGCGGATAAATATTTCGCCCGCCGAGAATGATGAGATTTTTCACCCGGCTGGTGATGTAGGTCTCGCCCTCGACGCGGTAGGCCCGGTCGCCGCTGTCGAGCCAGACGTCGCGCGGCAGCGTTTGCGTCGGTTCGAGCTCCACCGTTGCCGCGTGTGCCCCGGCGCTGCTCGGCGGCCCCTGGCCATTCTCACTTCGCACAGATTCCATGTCCGGCTCCCGCCAAGCCGCGTTCGCCCTGCTGGCGACGCGGGTTTCGCTTCACGCTCAATCATGGGCGATGGCTGTTGGATCGGCAGCGTCCAGAAAAGTGCGGCGCCTTAAGACTCGCCAAAGCGAAGCCAGGAATGGCGCTTGAGAGCGCCCCCAGACCTGCCGCGTTCGCGTCAGACCCCACGAGGGGGACGAGCAACCTCAGGGCCCGATCGACTGCAGCCACGCCCGCAGGGCAGCCTGATCGCGCGGGGCGCCCATCGCGAGTTGCGCTAGTCCGCTGCGGTCGCGATAGACCGCCAGCGGCACGCTTTCATACACCCCGGCTTGTTTGAGCACGCCGACATTGGCCGCGAGGATGCGGCCGGTGGCTGCCGTGATTTGCCCCTCACCCGGAAGCGCCGGTGCAGGGCGGTTGGGGTCGAGCCCATGTTCTTCGGTCGCGCGAAACGCCTGCAGCCGGTCTTTGGCCTGCAGGATGGCGGCCGCCTTGGCCGCGCTGCTCGGCGCAAGAATGGCCACGGGCACCCAATCGACCTGCAAACCGTCTTTGCCAACGTAGGGGCGCAGCGCGCTGTAAAGCTGTCGGCAATAGGGGCAATTGGGGTCGAAAAACACGGTGAGCACGCGCGGGCCCTGCCCTTCACGAATGCGCGTGGTCTTGTGCAACTGCGCGAGCACCTGCGCCGCGGCCCGGATGTCGGGCGCAACCCCGGTCTGCACCGCGGGCGAAGCCGCCTGCTGCTGGGCCTGAACGGGTAGAGCGCCCAGACAAAAGGCGGCACCGCCGAGGCAAAGAAGTCGAGAACAAAAACGTGATCGGACCATGGCATCACCTTTCGCAACTCAGGAAGTCATCCTGATCAGCCACTCACTTTGCGATACGCGGCCAGCAAGGCGCTGTGGTTGACGCTGGCTTCAAAGTTGGGGCCAAGGGTGGTCAGGCCCCAGAAGCGTTGTTCCTGATTGAGCAGCGCAAGGGCAAGGTCGAGCGTATGGCTGCCGAAGAGCAGGCGCAGCGCAGGGGCGTAGAGTGAGAGGGTGTGAACGAATCCGCCATGCCCGCTCGTCGCACCCAAATCGTCCCACTCGGCGTTGCGTTCGGTGTTGTAAGCGCGCGCCGTGCCGACGGGCACGGCTGTGCTTTGCGCCTTGATTGAAACCCTTTGGGCACGCTGCTCGGCCACGCCGGATTCATTCACACCCTCTGAGGCGTCCTGCAGCTTGAGCAGATCGGCGATGCAGCGAAACACCTTGAGCCGTTCCGGGCTGCGCTGGCCATACTGGGCGAGCCAGGCGCAGCCTTCGAGAATGGCGTCGTCATCGCCGCTGGCCAGTGCCAGCAGCAGCTTGAGTTCGCCGATCTTGAGCCCGGCCCAGGCGGTGTCGGGGTCGGGGGCGAGACCAATGAGCACGCTCACCGGGCGCTCGTCGGCCAGTTCCAGTTCGACGATTTGGTCGTAGAGCGCAACGCATTCGTCCCCGGACAATTCCGGCAGGCGGGCGATGTCGGCGCGCAGCGCAATGCCCACACTGTTGTTCTCGTATTCGAGTTCGTCCACCGGATAGATTTCGCTCACCCCGGGCACCAGGATGCGGCAGGCGTAAACGCCGAGCTGGGTGAAGTCGGCGACATAGATCTGATGGCCCTCGGCGTGCAGCGCGGCCACTGACCCGTGGTAATCCTGTTCGGTGGCCGCGCCGAAGTTCCAGTCGGCAAAAGCGAAATCGGGGGTGTTGCGCAGGAACTCCCACGACAGCACGCCGCTGGAATCGACGAAGTGGATTTCCAGGTTTTGCGGATCGGCGATCTCGTCACGGTCGAAGCCGGGCGCGGGAAATCCGGCCAGCGCGTCGAGCGCGCGGCCCTGCAGCAATTCGGTGAGGGCGCGTTCCAGCGCGATTTCGAAATGCGGGTGCGCGCCAAAGCTGGCGAAGCAGCCCTGATCGCCGGGGTGCAGCAGGGTGACGTTCATCACCGGGTAGCGCCCGCCGAGCGATGCGTCTTTCACCACGATGCCGAAGCCCGCCTCGCGCAGGCCGCGGATGCCGGCGGCAATGTGCGGGTAGCGCGCGATCACGTCCTCGGGCACGTCCGGCAGACATAGCGCTTCGCGGATGATGCGGAACTTCACATGACGCTCGAAAATTTCCGACAACGCCTGGGTGCGCACTTCCATCAGCGTGTTACCGGCCGACATGCCGTTGCTCACATACAGATTGCCGATGAGGTTGACCGGAAAGTAGGCGGTCGCGCCGTCGGACAGACGCTGGTAGGGCAGCGCGCAAATGCCGCGCGCCACGTTGCCGGAGTTGAGATCAACGAGCTGCGCGGCAGGCACCGCTTCGTGCGGGTTGTAGAAGGCGCGCAGCTCGGGGTTGAGCAGCCCCTCGGGCCAGGCGTCGCCGTTCAGCGGGAACCAGCGCTCACCCGACGCATGCACATGGGCGCGATGGGCGATGGATTCGCCCAGGTAGAAATGCGTCCAGAAATAATGGGTGGACAGGCGCTCGACAAACTCGCCCAGCGCGCTGGCCCGCGCCGCCAGCTCGGAGGTGCCCTTGCCGTTGGAGAACAGCAGCGCGCAGTCGTGATCGCGCACATGCACCGACCATACGCCTTCCACCGGGTTGAGCCAGGAGCGCTCTTCGAGGTGAAAGCCCAGCGCGCTCAGCTTGCTGCGCAGCGTGGCGATGGACTGTTCGAGCGAAGCGTCCTTGCCGGGAATGAAATGTTCGGGGGAGGTCATGGGCGGGGCCGGTGGAAAAGGGCGCTCAGCATAGAGCCTGCGCCCGGGCCGCCCCGCTGTGCGCCGTGGTCAGCTCTCGGTGTTTGGCTTGGCGTTGCCGGAGGGGACGGAGTTCGGCGGCGCAGCGCTACCGTGATCTTCGCCCGGCGCATCGGCACTGTCGGGTTTATTGGCCTTGCGCTGCAGTTTTTCCTGCTTTTTGCGCTCTTTGGCGAGTTCTTTCTGACGCTTTTCGTAGGAGTAATTTGGCTTGACCAATGGGGTGTCCTGGTGAATGGTGAAAGAGGCCTTGCAGCCACTGAAGACTTTGGGGCGCGAAGCGGGAATGTCACATGCTATCGAAGGTCGCGGCCCGGACTCGCCGCATCAAGCACTCTTCGCGTCGAGACGGTGCTGCGCGGCCAGTTCCATGATGCGCTCCAACTCGGCATCATGAATGCCGATGTCGCGCAGCGCCTGCGCAGTGCGCGCGACGTAATCGAAAGTGGTGCCGTAGCGGCCACGGCAGGTGCGCAGAATGTCGAGCAACTGCGCGTCGTCTAGTTCACCGGTATAGCTCGGGCTGCTGGGCCGCAGGGTGAAGGCCAGCGCCTGCACCACGCCCTGCGGAGTGCGGCAGGCAATCCAGCGCGGGTCATAGACGGCGCGAGGCATTTCGCGCTTCCACAACTGGCGCAGTTCGCGCTCGGCCCGACTTTGGGGCACGCGCAGGGCAATGCCGCTGCAGGAACCGCCGGACATCAGCGCGAACACCAGGCCGGGCGCTTCTTCCGTGCCCCGGTTGATGCGCGACCACATGCGCAGCGTGCGCCGCCAGCCCCACACCCGCGCCGGACGCACTTCGTCATGCACGACTTCCGGGTTCCAGATCAGCGAGCCGTAGCCGAACACCCAGAGGTCGCCATCAGGGCGGCTAGCCAGCGTGGACTCCAGCATGTCTTGCGGATCCCGCCCCGGAAACTGGGGCAGGCCGTGATCGTCATCGGCTTCGCGCATCATCCCGGCATTGTCCGAGAAACCCTGCTGCACCGACCCTATATGAATCAGAAAGCAGATCAGCAAACGGTCGATCTGTCGTGGTCGGACGCTGCATCAACGTGGCAACACGGTGCTGCCCATCAAAAACCGGTCGATCTCGCGCGCGGCCTGGCGGCCTTCGCGGATCGCCCACACCACCAGGCTCTGACCACGGCGCATATCGCCCGCGGCGAACACCTTGGGCACATTGGTGGCGTAGCCGGTTTCGTCTTCGGTGCCCGCCTTGGCATTGCCGCGTGCGTCCTTGTCGATGCCGAAGGCGTCGAGCACACTGCCCACCGGATGCACGAAGCCCATAGCCAGCAGCACCAGATCGGCAGGCAGGGTGAACTCGCTGCCGGGCACTTCCTGCATGCGGCCGTCTTTCCATTCGACGCGGCAGGCCTTGAGCTGCTTGACTTTGTTCTTGTCCTTGCCGGTTCCGGGGATGAACTCCTTGGTCGCCACCGCCCAGTCGCGCGAGCAGCCTTCTTCGTGGCTGCTGGAGGTGCGCAGTTTGATCGGCCAGTACGGCCAGACCAGCGGCTTGTTCTCTGCCTCAGGCGGCTGCGGCATGACCTCGAACTGGGTAACGCTGGCCGCGCCGTGGCGGTTGCTGGTGCCCACGCAGTCCGAGCCGGTATCGCCGCCGCCGATCACCACCACATGCTTGCCCGTGGCTGTGATCTGGTTTTTCAGCTTGTCTCCGGCGTTGACCTTGTTCTGCAGCGGCAGAAACTCCATGGCGAAGTGAATGCCATCGAGTTCGCGCCCCGGCACCGGCAGATCGCGGGGAAACTCGGCGCCGCCGGTCAGCAGCACCGCGTCGAAGTCGGCCTGCAACTGAGCGGGAGTGAGGGTCTCCTTGGCCCAGTTGGCCACAGTGGCGCCGGGGCCGTCCTTGGGCAGTTCGGCCACCAGCACGCCGGTGCGGAAGGTCACGCCCTCGGCCTGCATCTGCGCGATGCGACGGTCGATATGGCTCTTTTCCATTTTGAAATCGGGAATGCCGTAGCGCAGCAGACCGCCGGCGCGGTCGTTCTTCTCGAACACGGTGACAGCGTGTCCCGCACGGGCGAGTTGCTGTGCCGCCGCCAGCCCAGCCGGGCCGGAGCCGACCACGGCCACGGTCTTGCCGGTCTTGTGCGCTGGCAGCTGCGGCGTCACCCAGCCTTCGTTCCAGCCCCGGTCGATGATGGCGTGCTCGATGGACTTGATGCCCACCGGCGCTTCATTGATGCCCAGGGTGCAGGCCGCCTCGCAAGGCGCGGGACAGATGCGCCCGGTGAACTCGGGGAAGTTGTTGGTCGAATGCAGCACGTCGAGCGCGCGCTTCCAATCGCCCTGCCATACGAGGTCGTTGAAGTCGGGGATGATGTTGTTGACCGGGCAACCGTTGTTGCAGAACGGAATGCCGCAGTCCATGCAGCGCCCAGCCTGCGTCTTGGCCTTGTCTTCCGGCAGTTCGTGGACGAATTCCTTCCAGTGCTTGAGCCGCACGGCGGGGGCTTCGTACTGTTCTTCCTGCCGCTCGAATTCCATGAATCCGGTGATTTTTCCCATGGTCGATCCTTGTTCGTGGTGCTTGAACGATGCACTTCAGTTATTTGGCGGGCACGCTGGCGTGGCCGACGGGCGCTTTGGCTTTATCCGTGGCGGCCTGCGCCTCGCGCTTGGCAGCCATTTCACCCAGCGCCCGCTTGTACTCGTGCGGGAATACTTTGACAAAGCGGCCGCGCGCCTCTTCCCAGGTGTCGAGCAATTCACGCGCGCGCTGCGAGCCGGTCCAGCGCAGATGGTCTTGCAGCAGCTTGCGCAGCTGGGCTTCGTCGGTCTGGCCGCGGTGCCATAGCGCGTCGGCCTGCTGCGCTTTCTGCTCGGCAGCCGGAAGCACCTTGTCGAGCGCCACCATGGAGGTATTGCAGCGCTTGGCGAACTGGCCGTCCACGTCGTAGACGTAAGCCATGCCGCCGCTCATGCCGGCAGCGAAGTTGCGGCCGGTTTCGCCCAGCACCAGCACCGTGCCGCCGGTCATGTATTCGCAGCCGTGGTCGCCCGTGCCTTCGACCACGGTGGTCGCACCGGAATTGCGCACCGCGAAGCGCTCGCCCGCCACCCCGCGGAAGAAGGCTTCGCCTTCGATCGCGCCGTAGAGCACGGTGTTGCCGACGATGATGTTGCTCGGCGCGTCGCCACGGAAATCGAGGCTGGGGCGCACCACCACGCGGCCGCCCGACAGCCCCTTGCCGGTGTAGTCGTTGGCTTCACCGATGAGGTAGAGCGTGATGCCGCGGGCGAGGAAAGCGCCGAAGCTCTGGCCGCCCGTGCCTTCCATCTGGATGTGGATGGTGTCGTCGGGCAGGCCGTCATGGCCATAGCGCCGCGCGACTTCGCCGGAAAGCATGGCGCCCACGGTGCGGTTGACGTTGCGCGCGTTCTGGATGAACTGCACTTTCTCGCCGCGTTCGAGCGCGGGACGGGCGCGTTCAATCAGCACATGATCGAGCGCCCTGGCGAGGCCATGATCCTGCTCCTCGGTCTGACGGCGCGGCACGTCGGCAGGCACATCGGGCTGATGGAACACGCGGCTGAAATCGAGCCCGCGCGCCTTCCAGTGCTCGACCCCCTTGCGCGCGTCGAGCAGCTCGGTACGTCCGACCAGATCGTCGAACTTGCGCACGCCGAGCTGGGCCATGATGGCGCGCACTTCCTCGGCGATGAAGAAAAAGAAATTCACCACATGCTCGGGCTTGCCGGAAAACTTTTTGCGCAACGCCGGGTCTTGCGTGGCCACGCCCACCGGGCAGGTGTTGAGGTGGCATTTGCGCATCATGATGCAGCCCTCGACCACCAGCGGCGCGGTGGCGAAGCCGAATTCATCGGCGCCCAGCAGCGCGCCGATGACCACGTCGCGGCCGGTCTTGATCTGGCCGTCCACCTGCACGCGGATGCGGCTGCGCAAGCGGTTGAGCACCAGGGTTTGCTGGGTTTCGGCCAGGCCGATTTCCCACGAAGACCCGGCATGCTTGATGGAGGACAGCGGCGAGGCGCCCGTGCCGCCGTCATGCCCGGCGATGACCACATGATCGGCCTTGGCCTTGGCCACCCCGGCGGCCACCGTGCCCACGCCGCTTTCAGCCACCAGCTTGACGCTGATGGACGCGCGGGAATTGGCGTTTTTCAGATCGTGGATGAGCTGGGCCAGGTCTTCGATGGAATAGATGTCGTGGTGCGGCGGCGGCGAAATAAGGCCCACGCCCGGCACCGAGTAGCGCAGCATGCCGATGTACTCGGACACCTTGCCGCCGGGCAACTGCCCGCCCTCGCCGGGCTTGGCGCCCTGCGCCATCTTGATCTGGATCTGGTCGGCGCTGGCCAGGTATTCGGCGGTGACGCCAAAGCGCCCCGAGGCGACCTGCTTGATCTTGGAACGCAGCGAATCGCCTTTTTTCAGCGGAATGTCGCTGACGACGCGCTCGGCACCGAGCACGCTGCCGAGGGTGTCGCCGTCCTGGATGCCGCTTGAACCCGTGCGCATTTCAGGCCGGTAGCGCAGCGGGTCTTCGCCGCCCTCGCCGGTATTGCTCTTGCCGCCGATGCGGTTCATCGCCACCGCCAGGGTCGAGTGCGCTTCCGTGGAAATGGAGCCCAGCGACATGGCGCCGGTGGCAAAGCGCTTGACGATCTCAGCGGCCGGTTCCACCTCATCGATGGCAATGGCCTTGCTGGGGTCGATCTTGAACTCGAACAGGCCGCGCAGGGTGAGCATGCGACGCGACTGGTCGTTGATGATCTGCGCGTATTCCTTGTAGGTGTTGTAGTTGCCGGCGCGGGTGGAATGCTGCAGCTTGGCGATGGCGTCGGGCGTCCACATATGTTCTTCGCCGCGGGTGCGCCAGGCGTAGTCGCCGCCAGCATCGAGCATATTGGCGAGCACGGGCGAATCGCCGAAGGCTTCGCGGTGCATGCGCAGCGCTTCTTCGCCCACCTCGAACACGCCGATGCCCTCCACCTGCGTGGAAGTGCCGGTGAAGTATTTGTCCACCAGCGCGCGCGACAGGCCCACGGCCTCGAAAATTTGCGCGCCGCAGTAGCTCATATAGGTGGAAATGCCCATTTTGGACATCACCTTCTGCAGGCCCTTGCCGATGGCCTTGACGTAGTTGGTGATGGCCTTCTCGGCGCTGAGATCGCCCGGCAGGTCTTTGGCCATTGCCGCAATGGTGTCGAGCGCCAGATACGGGTGCACCGCTTCGGCGCCATAGCCCGCGAGCACGGCGAAATGATGCGTTTCGCGCGCGCTACCGGTTTCCACCACCAGCCCGGTCTGGGTGCGCAGGCCGTGGGCGGTGAGGTGCTGATGCACCGCGCTCAAGGCAAGCAGCGCGGGAATGGCCACCTGCTGCGCGCTCATGTGGCGGTCGGTGATGATGAGAATGTTGTGACCGCTCTTTAGCGCATCCACCGCTTCGGCGCAAATGGACGCAATGCGCGCCTCGATGCCTTCATGCCCCCAAGCCACCGGATAGCAGATGTCGAGCTCGAAACTGCGGAACTTGCCGCCGGTGTGCTGGGCAATGGAGCGCAGCCGCGCCATGTCGTCGTAGTCGAGCACGGGCTGGCTGACTTCAAGGCGCATGGGCGGATTGACCTGATTGATGTCGAGCAGATTGGGCCGCGGGCCGATGAAAGACACCAGCGACATCACCATGTTCTCGCGGATCGAGTCGATCGGCGGATTGGTCACCTGCGCGAATAGCTGCTTGAAGTAGTTGTAAAGCGGCTTGGCGCGGTTGGACAGCACCGCCAGCGCGGCGTCGTTGCCCATCGAACCCACGGCCTCGTCGCCCTTTTCGGCCATCGGCGCCATCAGGAACTTTAGATCTTCCTGGGTGTAGCCGAAGGCCTGCTGGCGGTCGAGCAGGGGGATGGGCGAGGGCTCGGCGTGGCCCAGATGATCGAGGTCGTCAATGCGGATGCGCAGGTTTTCGATCCACTGACCGTAGGGACGCGCACTGGCGAGCTGGCTCTTGATTTCCTTGTCGTCGATGATGCGGCCGGCCTCCATGTCGATGAGGAACATCTTGCCCGGCTGCAGACGCCACTTCTTGACGATATGGCTCTCGGAAATGGGCAGCACGCCCGACTCGGACGCCATAATGACCAGATCGTCGTCGGTCACGATATAACGCGCCGGGCGCAGGCCGTTGCGATCGAGCGTGGCGCCGATCTGGCGTCCATCGGTAAAGGCGATCGCGGCGGGGCCGTCCCACGGCTCCATCATCGCGGCGTGATACTCGTAGAAGGCGCGGCGGCGCGGGTCCATGAGCGTGTGCTGCTCCCAGGCCTCGGGAATCATCATCATCATGGCGTGCGACAGCGGATAGCCCGCCATCAGCAGCAGTTCCAGACAGTTGTCGAAGCTAGCGGTATCGCTCTGGCCGGGGTAGATCAGCGGCCAGAGCTTTTGCAGATCGGCGCCGAGCACCGGCGAGGACACGGCGCCCTCGCGCGCGCGCATCCAGTTGTAGTTGCCCTTGACGGTGTTGATCTCGCCGTTGTGCGCCACCAGCCGGTAGGGGTGCGCCAGCGGCCACTCGGGGAAGGTGTTGGTGGAAAACCGCTGGTGCACTAGCGCCAGCGCCGACACCACGCGCGGGTCTTTGAGGTCTTTGTAATACTCGCCCACCTGATCGGCCAGCAGCAGGCCCTTGTACACAATGGTGCGCGCCGACATCGACGGCACAAAATACTCTTTGCCGTGACGCAGATCGAGCTTCTGGATGGCGTGGCTGGCGGTCTTGCGGATGACGAACAGCTTGCGCTCCAACGCGTCGGTCACCATCACATCCGGGCCGCGGCCGATGAACACCTGGCGGATCACCGGCTCCTTGGCCCGCACCGTGGGCGACATCGGCATTTCGGCATCGACGGCCACATCACGCCAGCCGAGCAGTACCTGGCCTTCGGCACGGATGGCGCGCTCGATTTCCTGCTCGCAGGCCAGACGCGAAGCCTGCTCGCGCGGCAGGAAGATCATGCCCACGCCGTATTCGCCCGGCGGCGGCAGTTCCACACCCTGCGCCGCCATTTCTTCGCGGAAAAAAGCGTCTGGAAGCTGGATCAGGATGCCCGCGCCGTCGCCCATGAGCTTGTCGGCCCCCACCGCGCCGCGATGGTCGAGGTTCTTGAGAATGAGCAGACCGTTTTGCACGATGTCGTGCGACTTCACCCCCTTGATGTGCGCCACGAAACCCACGCCGCAGGCGTCGTGCTCGTTTTGCGGGCAATAAAGCCCGTCGCGGGACAGGGCGGCGATTTCGGCGCCAGGGGCGGAATTTAGGGGCGTGGACATGGCAGGCTCCGCAGTGAGTCAACAAGAGTCTGCGAATTTACTGCATCGCAGCACGCGATGCAACAAAAATTCACTATTCTGTCCCTATTAAATAGGAGAACTTGAAATCGACAAAAATAAAAAGGGACAGATTATTCTCACTGAGGCGGGCTAATCACGAGCAACTTTCATGCGCGGGCGCCCCCGACGGGCAGGAGCCAGCCGTCGCCCACTCTCAGACTCCAACTCCGTCAGGAACGCCGCATCGCCCGCAGCGAGGCCGCTGCGCAACGCGGCCTCCAGCGACTGGCATTGCGGCGGAGCGACGCCGTGCGCCAAGCGCTCGCGGTAGGCCGCCTCGCGGGCAAAAGGCGTGTTGCCCAGTTGCCAGTAAGCGTCTGGCGCCGAAAGCAGCGGAGGTCGTGCACCACCTGATGGCACTTCGCCGCAATGCGCCGCCAGACTGCTCCAGGGCCAGGCGGCGGCACCGGCCAAGTCGGCGCGGTCTGCCGCGCGGTCGATCCACACCATCGCGGTCAGCTCCCAATCGCCGGGTTGCACCAACGCGCTCTGAAACCGTCCGGCCCAGGCCGGTGCGCGCTGAATGGGCGGCGACGCCCCAGCCGACTCCGCCGGAGCTGTGGCCCGCGCGCGACTCGCGCGCCGCGCCAGACCCTGGACATAGCGCGAAAGGTCGGCAGCGCTCTGCGGCGTGAGCAGCAACAGCACCGCTTCGGGCAACACGGCATAGCCATGCAGCCGCACCGAAGCCAGACTCAGCCCCTGCGCCATCCACAACACAAACTGATCGCGCTGGGCCGACGTCACCAGAGGCGAAGCGCCGGGCGCGGCCTGCAATCGCACAAGATGCGCCCGTCCGGGGCGGCAAAAGCGAGCTTGCCGCGCCATCAGCGGCGCAGCGCCTCGCGCAAGGCAGCGATTTCGTCGAGCAAATCGAGCACCAGGGCAGCGGCGGCGGGATTGAGTTCCAGCTCGCGCTGCAGCCGCACCGCGCGGCGAGCCCGTGCCAGCGCCTCGCCACTGAAGCGCCATTGCGCCACGGCGCTTGCGGGCTGCATCGGATCGATCACGCCCTCTTCGACCAGATGCACGATCTGCGTACGCTCCACCCGGCAAAGGGCACAGACCTGGTCGACCGTGATGTCGATCTGTTCTTCCAGCACCACGCCGACCAAGGGCGCGGCATTCGCGTTCGAGGGGGCGTTCATGATTGAGCTCCTTGGTACAGCGCGGCGCGCGGGTTGAACGAGGAGAAATCTTCCTGCAGACGACGGTAAGCCGAGCGGGCGGCCTCGGTATCCGCCGGGGGCAGCGCCACTTGCGCGACCACATACAGATCGCCCGGCGTAGCCCCGGGGATGCCGCGGCCCTTGAGCCGCAAGCGACGCCCGCTGCCGGTGGCCGGGGGAATTTTGAGCGCGACCTTGCCGTCGGGCGTGGGCACATTGACTTCGGCGCCCAGCGCCGCTTCCCACGGCGCCAGCGGCAGATCGATGAACACATCGCGCCCTTCCACGCGGTAAAGCCCGTGGGGGTTGAAGCCGATTTCCAGATAAAGATCGCCCGCGCCACCCTCACCCAGACCCGGCGCGCCCTGCCCCGCCAGACGGATGTGCTGACCGGCGCGCACCCCTTTGGGAATCTGCACCCGCAGAGTGCGCTCGCGCGTCACCACATGGCCCTGCGCATCGACTTCGGGCATGCGAAGGGTGAGCGTTCGGGTCGCGCCCCGGTAGGCGTCTTCCAGATCGATGAGGATTTGCGCATGGTGATCTTGCCCGCGCAGGTGCATACCTTGGGCTCCCGGCCCGCCCTGGCCCGCCCCCGCGCGCCGCGCGCCGCCTGCGCTGCGCGCGAACAGGGCCTCGAAAAAGTCGCTGAAATCGGCCTCGTTGCCCGGCATGCCGCCGCGCTGCTCGAAGCCCGCGCCCCAGTCTGGCGGCGGCTGAAAGTCTTGACCGGCGCGCCAGTTGCTGCCGAGCTGATCGTAGGCCGCGCGCTTTTCCGGGTCTTTGAGCACTTCGTAGGCCTCGCCCAATTCCTTGAACTTGGCCTCGGAACCGGCTTCCTTGTTCACGTCCGGGTGGTATTTGCGGGCGAGCTTGCGGTAGGCGCGCTTGATTTCGTCTTGAGTCGCGCTGCGCTCCACGCCCATGACCTTGTAGTAATCCTTGTAGTCCATCGTGCGTTCCTGTGCGGAAAATGAATCTTGTGATGAAGTGGGGACGGAATCTGAATTTGCAAAACGCTGAGCGCTATTTTCCACCGCATCGGCGCCTCGCAACCACGACCGTCTTGCTCGCCTAGAATGGAAGAGAGTGAATCCGCTGCGGCAGGCTTTGTCCTGCAAATCCCCAGGCGGAACTCTGCGCGGGTCAGGGTGCCCGCCCGTTGACGCCGTCAACGCCCGAGCCGGTTTCAACTGATGTCCGGCTGCTCAATTTTCCATCGCCGCCATCACACACCGCACGGATGAACACCACGACAACCCCGACCGAAGACACTCCTCAGCCTGAACGCTTTTCCGACCTGGCGCTGGACGCGCGCATTCTGCGCGCCGTCAGCGATATGGGCTATGAAAAACTCACACCCATCCAGGCCAAGGCCATTCCGCTGTTGCTGGATGGGCGCGACATCATGGGCGCCGCGCAGACCGGCACCGGCAAGACCGCCGCGTTCTCCCTGCCCATTCTGCAGCAGCTCCTGCCGCTGGCGTCGACCAGCGTGTCGCCGGCGCGCCACCCGGTGCGCGCGCTGATGCTGGCACCCACGCGCGAGCTGGCCGATCAGGTTTACACCAATCTCAAGGCCTATGCCAAGCACACGCCGCTGCGTTGCGCCTGCGTGTTCGGCGGCATGGATATGGCACCGCAGAAGGCCGAGCTGCGCACCGGGGTCGATCTGTTGGTAGCCACGCCCGGGCGCCTGCTCGACCACCTCGAAGCCAAGACCGTCAACCTGAGCCAGGTGCAATTCGTGGTGCTCGACGAGGCCGACCGCATGCTCGACATCGGCTTCCTGCCCGACCTGCAGCGCATCCTCGGCTTTTTGCCCAAACAGCGCACCACCCTGCTGTTCTCGGCCACGTTCTCCACAGAGATCAAGCGACTGGCGCAGAGCTATTTGCAAAACCCGCTGCTGGTCGAAGTGGCCCGCCCCAACGCGACCGCGACCAATGTGGAGCAGCGCGTCTATCAGGTGGAAGAAGACGACAAGCGCTCCACCCTGGTGCAACTGCTGCGCGACAACCCGCTGCCGCAGGTCATCGTGTTCGTCAACAGCCGCCTCGGCGCCGGCCGCCTGACCCGCTTGCTGGAGCGCGACGGCATCAAGGCCGCGGCCATGCACGGCGATAAATCGCAGGCCGAACGCCTCACCACGCTGGAGGCCTTCAAGCGCGGCGAGATCCAGGCGCTGGTCGCCACCGACGTGGCCGCGCGCGGACTCGACATTGCCGAACTACCCGGTGTGGTGAATTACGACGTGCCCTTCAGCGCCGAAGACTATGTGCACCGCATCGGCCGCACGGGTCGCGCCGGCGCCTCCGGCCTGGCCATTACCCTGGCAACGGCGCGCGACGCGCGCTCTCTGGCCGATATTGAGAAGCTGATCAAACGTCAGTTTGAAAAGCAGACCGTATCGCTTGAGCGCGCGCCTCGGCCGCGCCGCGATGCGGACGAGACGCGGGAACATCGCTTCGCGCGTGCGCCTCGTACACTGCCAGGCGACACCGGCGCCTCGGCGCCGGTGACTGCACGCGTCTCCCGATCCTCGCGGCAGGATCCGTGGTTCGACAAACCCTACGAAGCCGACCCGAATGCCCAGCCGGTTTGGGAGGCCGCATCGGCCTCATCCGCAAGCGGCGTGCGCTCGACGTCTTCGAACATCCGCCCGCGACGCAAAATCGCCGCCCTGCTGGGCGGAAGCGATCCGAAATAAGCCGATTCGGCTAAGCGAAGAAGGTCAAGCCTCTTTCTGCTCGCCGCCCTCGCGGGGAAGGAGCTTGAATTGCGACGAGTCGGTTTCGGCAGGCTCAGCCTTTGAAGTCTGCGGCTCCAGCGGTAACTCGAAGTCCAGATCGAGATGTGGCGGTTCTGAGAGAGTCGCCAGTTCCACATGCTCCACCTCGGCGGCGGGCATGCCTTCAGGAAAGCGGTCACGCGCGACTGCGTACAGCATCAGCAGATCGCGGTAGGCCGCCAGCTCGAAACCCATGCGGTGTTGGTGCGGGTCGTCGAGCAACATGCGCTCGAGCATGTTCACGATCTGCGGTTCGCCCCAGGTCATGGTGATGAGTTTCATCGCACGGTCGTAATCCATCAGATCGCGGCCCTGCGATTTCCGCAAGGCATCGGCATCCGCCTCCCAAGGCGGCACGGCCACGTTGAAACGACGCTGAAAGCGGCTGTAGAGCGACTCGAATTCGGCCTTGCGCCCATGCTTGCGGTACAGATCGAACAGCAGCAGATAGGGCAGCGCGAAGCTGTCGCTGGCACTGTCGTCGAGCGATTCTTCGAGCAGGGCCATGGCGCGGTCTTCGTCGCCGGTTTCGATGAAGTATTCGGCCAGATGCCCGGCGTCCATCATCTCATCGACATGCACCTGCTTGTCCTGGCTCATGGGCTGCATGAAGCGCGAATCCCAGTCGATTCCGGAGTCTCCCGAGTCTCCCCATTGACCCGCTTTGGCGGATTGGAGAGAGGGCGCGTCGATTTCGGGCTGCAAAGGTCGGCCGTCCACCAGCGGGGCCAGACCAAAAGGCAGCACGGCCGGCGCGATGGTGCTGGCCTGCACCGACATCGAGGTCATGGCCACGGTGGGCGCCTGAGCAGAGGCGGCCCGCTCGGGTTCCGCCGCAACCCGGTGGCTCACAGGGGCTGACTCGAAGGGGCTGCGCGACAGGCCCGGATCGGCACCGCGCCGCCACAGCCAGAAACTCAGCAACGCGAGCGCGATCAGCGCCGCGACCAGGGCGTACACCAAGCTGGCGGAATAGCGCTGCGAGCGCATCTGCCCCAATTCGGCTTGCGACTGCTGCAACTGCTGTGAGGCTTGCTCGAACTGCCGCTGCAGCACATTCGCCCGGTCCTGCAGAGCGTTGATCTGCTGCAGGGTCGGCTGGGCCTCGCCCGGGGCAGCGGTCGCGTCCATGATGAGCTGGCGCAGTTGATTGAGCTGGCTGCGCTGCTCGGCGCTGAGGGCGGGCACGGTCGCGGGAAGCGCGGTCGCCAGGCGCAGTTGCGGCACAGCAGCGAAGTCGGCCGCGTTGAAATCATCGAGTTCGAGCCGGTTGCCTGCATGAACCGGCGCGAGCGGCGCCTTGATGACCTCGGTCCTGCGCACCTTCGCTTTAGCGGGTTCATGCCCTTCGTGGCGCGCAAACTCTTGCCGCGCTGACACGGGCGCCCTCGGGCGTTCAGCTTTCGGCGCGGCCCTTTTCACGACTGGCGCCTCAGACGGCGACTGACGTGACCCCAGCGTTTGCGCTGGCGCCGCGACCTCGCTGGACGGCGTCTGCCCCGCAGAACGATTGCCAACCGCACTGCCCGCGACCATCGGCAATTCGGGCGTCGGCGGATCGACCAGCAAGGTATAGACCTGAGTGCGTTGGTACTGGCAGGCCAGGTGCAGACGCACGATCAGAATCGGCTCGCGCAGCGCTTGCTGGCTGCGCAGTAACAAAGTCAGACCGTCAGCCGACGGCTTGGAAGTGATCGCCAGCGCCCCCACCCCGCCGCCAAACTCGCCCGATTGCGCCTGGGCCTGCACGCACGACAGCGGCAAGGACTCCTGCGCATCGAGATGCACCGGAATCGTCATCTGCAGGGTGCGGCCGAGTTCGGCGCGCGTTTGCGGGGCGCCGATCATCAGCGCCTGCGCTGGAGTCACGAACTGCGCCGCGAGCCCGACCGCAACCATCCAGGGCCGCAAGCACAAGAGCAGGCCATTGCAAGTCGTTAGAAAAGAGGCGAAACGGCGGAAAACTGAGGGCATTGCAGCGCAAATAAGGGCCGACATCAAAATGTGTCGAATAATTTGAAAGCAATGTATCACGCAGCTTTCATTCCAATTGGCGCCAACAAAATCCGGATGAAAAGGGTGTGAAAAAATTAACAATCGCCTGATTTTCTGTGGGAAACACCCCACAGTCCCCGGCCGCGCATGGCGAGCTGAATATGATGCTTGCACCTCTGGCCCCACCCTCTCTGCATGAGCGCCGAACTCCGAGCCGAACGTCAGGGCGACAGCCTCGTGCTGCGCCTGCACCACCCCGAAAGCCGCAACGCCCTGAGCGCCGCGCTCTGCTCGGCCGCGCTGGAGGCGCTCACCACGGCGCAACGTGATGGCGAGATCCGCGCCGTAGTGCTCACCGGAAGCGAACATCACTTCTGCAGCGGCCTGAGCGATACCAGCGCGCTTGACGCCTTGCACGATTGCATCCTCGCCCTGCGCGATTGCGAACCGCTGGTGGTCGCAGCGGTCGAAGGCCAGGCGCGTGGCGCCGGAGCCGCGCTGGCGCTGGCCTGCGATCTGCTCGTCGCGGCCGACAACGCCCAGTTCCAGCTGATCGACCCCCTGCTGCCCGAGAGCGACGTGGGCGGCGCGCAATGGCTGGCCGCCCAATTGCTGCCGCGGCCCGCGTGCAACGAGGCCGCGCTGCCCGGACTGGGGCTCGGCGCGGCCCGGCTGCATCAGCTCGGCGTAGTCAACCGCCTGTGCCGACCTACCGATGCGCTGCAGACCGCACTGCAACTGGTCGAAGCCATTCCCGGCGCTTCGGGCAGACCGCGCAAAGTCCTGCCCAATGCGCAGGGCTACGCCAGCGCCCTGCATGTTCATCTGGCCTGCCAGCTCCTGCCGCCGCGCGACTGAGAGGGTGTGAACGCTCCCATGCCGCCCAGATCGGTCGAAACCGCGCCTTCGCCGCGCGTCAGCACCCTGCAAACCCGGCTGCACCGCTTTATGCACACCGTGGTGCTGCCGCAGGAAGGCGCCATCAACGCCGCCCTGCGCCTAAGCGCGACCGGGCCGCAGGACGCCGTCGGCCCGCTACTCGCCCCCCTCCGCCAGAAGGCCCAACTGGCGGGGCTGTGGAATCTGTTTCTGCCCATCTCCCCCCGCGCCAGCCAGGGGTTGAGCCATTGGGAATACGCGCCGATGGTCGAAGCCATGGGCCACATCCCCTGGGCTGCCGAGGTGTTCAACAGCGCCCAGCCCGACGCGGGAAACATGCAGTTGCTCGACAGCTACGGCAGCGAAGCGCTGAAAGATGCCTGGCTCGACCCGCTGCTGCGCGCCGAGACCCGCAGCGCCTGGGCCGCCGCCGAGCCCGACGCCGAGCTGCACAGCCCGGACTCGCTGCAGTGCCACGCCACGCAAGACGGCAATTCCTGGCGTCTGAGCGGTCAAAAAACCTGGGTGCAAGGCCTGCTGGCCCCGCGCACCGCCAGCCTGCTGGTGCTGTGCCGCACCGATGCGCAGGCGGCCCTGCATCGCCAGTTCAGCGTGCTGCTCGTGCCGCTCAAGACCGATGGCGTGCAGCTCGGTCGGCACTTGCAGGGCTGGGGTACGGCGCAGAAGGCCTTGGCCGAAGTGTCTTTCGAAGATGCGCGCGTGCCCATCCATCATGTGCTGGGCCAGCCGGGACAGGGCCTGGAGATTTTGCAAGCCCGCCAGCGCATCGTCGGCCTGCACGATGCGCTGTGGTGTCTGGGCGCGGCGGAGCGCGCCCTCGATCTGCTGATCGCCCGGCTGCAAACCCGGCGCATCGGCGAACAGCTCGCCGTGCATCACCCGGTCTGGCAGCAGCGCATCGCCCGCACCCGCACCGGGCTGGACACCACCCGCATGCTGGCGCGGCGCAGCGCCTGGCAGATGGACCAGAACGACAGCCACCTGCCCCCGCAGGAACTTGCCATGCTGCAAAGCCTGGCCCTGCCGCTGGCGGTGGATGCGGTGCAATGGAGCATCCTCGCGCACGAGGCCGACGCGCTCGACGACAGCCTGCCCCTGGCCGGTCTGTCTGCGCAATTGCGGCTGATGCAACAACTCACCCCGCCCATCGAGGTGCTCCACGCCCAGATCGCCCAGGGCGAACTGCTGCGCTGAACGAGCGCCTGCAGCAAGGCGGCAAACGTCGCACAATGAGGCGCACCGTTCACCTCGCCGCACAGACGGCGCCTCCCGCCATGATCGACCTCTACTCCTGGGCCACCCCCAATGGCCACAAAATCCACATCCTGCTCGAAGAACTCGGCCTGCCCTACCGGGTGCATGGCGTGAACATCGGACGCGGCGAACAGTTCGCGCCCGACTTTCTCGCCATCAGCCCGAACAACAAGATTCCCGCCCTGATCGACAGCGACGGCCCGGATGGCCAACCCATCAGCGTGTTCGAGTCGGGCGCCATCCTCCTCTATCTGGCCGAGAAGACCGGCCGCTTTCTGGGCACAGGGCCGCGGGCGCGCATCGCCACGCTCGAATGGTTGATGTGGCAGATGGGCAGCATCGGCCCCATGCTCGGCCAGGCGCACCACTTCCGCCAGTACGCCCCCGAGAAAATCGACTACGCCATCGCCCGCTACACCAACGAGGCGCACCGGCTCTACGGCGTGCTCGACCGGCGGCTGGCGTCGCAGCCGTATCTGGCCGGTGACGACTACACCATCGCCGACATCGCCACCTTTCCGTGGTGTCGCAGCGCCGCCAATCAGGGCATAGACTGGGCCGAGTTTGCGCATGCCAAGCGCTGGTTCGACACCATCGCCGCGCGGCCTGCCGTGCAGCGCGGGGTGCAAGTGCTGACCGACGTGCGCCCGGCCGAGATGGACGCCACCGCGCGCGAACACTTGTTCGGCAGCACCCAATACCAGCGCCGCTGAAGGAGCTCGTCATGAAGTTCGTCCGCTACGGCCGCAACGGCCAAGAACAACCCGGCCTGATCGACGTGCAGGGCCGCCTGCGCAGCCTCTGCGGCATCGTCGACGAGATCGACGCCGACGTCTTCGGCCAACCTCGGGCGCTGCGCGGCATCGACGCTGAAAGCCTGCCGCTAGTGAGCGGCAAGCCCCGGCTGGGCGTGCCCTTCGTCGGCATCAGCAAGTTCATCGCCATCGGTCTGAACTACCGCGACCATGCCAACGAGGCGCGCATGGCCATCCCGACCTCGCCCATTGTGTTCAACAAGTGGACGACCTGCATCAGTGGCCCAAACGATGCGGTGCTGCGTCCGCCCGGCGCGCACAAGCTCGATTGGGAAGTCGAACTTGGCGTGGTCATCGGGCGCAAGACGCGCTTTGTGCGCGAGGCCGATGCGCTCAAACACGTGGCCGGGTATTGCCTGGTCAACGACGTGTCCGAGCGCGCCTATCAGCTCGAACAGGGCAGCCAGTGGAATCTGGGCAAAGGCTGCGACACCTTCGGCCCGATCGGCCCCTGGCTAGTCAGCCGCGACGAGATCGCCGACCCGCAGAACATCGACCTCTGGCTCGACGTGAACGGTGAGCGCATGCAGACCGGCAACACGCGCGACATGATTTTCGGCGTGGCCTACCTCGTCGCCTATCTCAGCCGCTACATGACCCTGCTGCCCGGCGACCTCATCGCCACCGGCACGCCGCCCGGCGTGGGCATGGGCCGCAAGCCCCCGCGCTATCTGCAGCCCGGCGATGTGGTCACGCTCGGCAGCCCACAGCTCGGCACGCAGCGGCAGGAGATCCGCCCCGCTCCACAGCGTCCGCTGTGACCGGCACCGCAGCCCGCGTGGTGACCTGCGCAGAAACCTGCGCGGCGAAGTTCATCCCCTGCGGCTATTCTTGAGCTTCACCCTGGAGGGCGTTGCCATGCCGACACTCGATCTGGCCTTGCCGCTGCACGCGCATGACCATTCGCATGAACACCCGCATGGCCATCTATTGCAAGCGGTGCTGCACACCCGCGCGCGCAGCGTGGCGCTGGTGCAGGGGCTGAGCGATGCCGACTGCACCGTGCAGTCCATGCCCGACGCCAGTCCGGCCAAATGGCATCTGGCGCACACCACCTGGTTTTTCGAGGAGTTCATCCTCGCGCCGCATCTGCCGGGTTACCGCGTGTTCGATCCGGCCTTCCGTTATCTCTTCAACTCGTATTACGACACCGTCGGCCCACGCCACCCGCGCCCGCAGCGCGGCCTGCTCACGCGGCCGCCGCTCGAACAGATTCTGGCCTTCCGCGCCCATGTCGATGCGGCGCTGCAACGCCTGACGCGCGAGGCCGCTCCAGCCTCTTTGCTCGAACTTGGGCTGCACCACGAGCAGCAGCATCAGGAACTGCTGCTCACCGATCTGCTGCATCTGCTTGCGCAAAACCCGCTGCACCCCACGTATCGAGCCGCTCCCGGCCCCATGCCCGGCGTGCAGAACCCGGCGCCGGTGCGCTGGGTGAGTTTTACCGGCGGTCTGACCGACATCGGCCATGCCGACGAACGCTTCGCCTTCGACAACGAAAGCCCGCGCCACCGCGTCTGGCTGGACGACTACGCCCTGGCGCACCGCCCGGTGTGCAACGCCGACTGGCTCGACTTCATCGCCGACGACGGCTACGCCACACCCGCTCTCTGGCTGGCCGACGGCTGGCGCTGGGTGCAGGAGCAGAACATTCGCGCACCCGCCTACTGGCAGACGCATGGCGATGGCTTTCACACCCAGGCCATGACCCTGCATGGCCTGCAGCCCCTGCTGCCGCAGGCGCCCGTGACTCACCTCAGTTTTTACGAAGCCGATGCCTACGCCCGCTGGGCCGGTGCGCGTTTGCCGACCGAGTTCGAGTGGGAGGCCGCCGCGCGCCGCCAGCCGCTGTCGGCCGCGACGCCCGCGCAATTCGCCGATCACCCGTGGCGACTTCCCCTGCCCGCTGATGAAGCGGCCACCGACGGCCTGCAGACCCTCTGGGGCGGCGTGTGGGAATGGACGGCCAGCGCCTACCTGCCCTACCCCGGCTTTCACCCGGCGCCCGGCGCCGTGGGCGAATACAACGGCAAATTCATGAGCGGTCAGATGGTGCTGCGCGGCGGCTCTTGTGCCACGCCGCCAGGCCATATCCGCCCGACCTATCGCAACTTTTTTTACCCCCACCAGCGCTGGCAATTCACCGGTCTGCGGCTGGCGCGGGCCTGAGAGGGTGTGAACGAATCCGCCATGCCCGCTCCTCGCGCCCAAACACCCCCGCTCGGCGTTGCACTCGGTGTCGTAATTGAGCGCCGTGCCGACGGGCACGGCTGTGCTTTGCGCCTTGACCGGAGGCGTTTGGACGCGCTGCTCGGCCACGCCGGATTCATTCACACCCTCTGGTACAGAAAGGATCGCCGATGACCTCGCAGACCGCCACCGTCCTGCACCCGCCCGACTTGCCCGACCTCAACCCCGAGTTCGCCACGCAAGTGCTCGAAGGCCTGAGCGCGCATCCCAAACGCATTCCTTCCACCTGGTTCTACGACCACCGCGGCTCGGAGCTGTTCGAGCAGATCACCGAGCTGAACGAGTACTACCTCACCCGCAGCGAAACCGCGCTGCTGCGCAACCTGCACGACGAGTTTGCCCAACTACCCGCTGGCGCGGCCGTGATCGAATTCGGCAGTGGCTCCAGCCGTAAAACCCCCTTGCTGCTGGGCGCCCTGAACGCCCCCGCGAGCTACACCGCCATCGACATCAGCGGCGACTTTCTGCGCCAGTCGGTGCGCGGACTGCAACTGCGTTTTCCCCAGCTGGATATGCACGCGCTGGAAGCCGATTTCACCGCCCCGCTGCACTGGCCCGCCGCGCTGGAGGCCGACGTGCGGCAGCAGCCCCGCATCGGCTTTTTTCCCGGCTCGACCATCGGCAACTTCACCCCGGAGCAGGCGGTGCGCTTTCTGCATGGCGCGGCGCAATTTCTCGGCCCCGGCGCGCATTTGCTCGTCGGCGTGGACGGCACGCAGGACAAGGCCAAACTCATTCCCGCTTATGACGACGCCCGCGGCGTAACGGCGGCGTTCAACCGCAATCTGCTCACCCGCATCAACCGCGAACTCGGCGCCGATTTCAATGCGCAGGCGTTCCGGCATGTGGCCCGTTTCGACCCCGCGCACAGCCGCATCGAGATGCATCTGCTCAGCCCCAGGCCGCAGACCGTGCGCCTGCTCGGGCAGAGCTTCACCTTTGCAGAAGGCGAGACTCTGCACACCGAAAATTCCTACAAATATCCTGTGGCGATGTTTCAGCGCCTGGCGCACTCGGCGGGGTGGACGCCGCAGAAACACTGGCTCGCCGCCGATACCGATGTTGCGCTGCACTGGCTGCAGCGGTGAGGCGGTTGGCCGCCCACCGCGTCAGCGCGGCTCTGTGTCGGTCGGCGCTTCGCGCACCGGATGCTTGAGCAGCTTGCGCTGCAGGGTGCGGCGGTGCATCTGCAGCGCGCGGGCGGTGGCGGAGATATTGCCGTCGTGCTCGGCCAGCACTTTCTGGATGTGCTCCCATTCCAGCCGATCGACCGGCAGCGGCTGGGCGGCCACGGCCCGGTCGGCCTCGGGTTCGTCTTGTTCCAGCGCGGCGAGGATGTCGCTCACCGTCGCTGGCTTGGGCAGATAGTTGGTCGCGCCGAGCTTGATGGCATCGACCGCGGTGGCGATGCTGGCGTAGCCGGTCAGCAGCAGGATGCGCAGGTCGGGATAGGCTTCGCGCAGCGGCGCAATCAGCGTCAGACCGCTATCGCCGGGCAGGCGCAGATCGAGCACCGCCGCGTCGAACGCCGCCGTACCGATGAGCGCGCGCGCGGCGGGCGCAGAATCGGCATGCCACACGGAAATGCCGCGCCGTTCCATGGAATTGCGCGTGGCGGCAGCCAGCGCGGCGTCATCTTCGACCAGCAACAGATTCATCGGTTTGCCATTCAGTAAGTTGGATCGAGGCGCGGCCATTGCAGCGTGGCGCTCAGCCCGCCGCCCGCCCGTCGTGCCACGGTGAGCGTGCCACCGAGGCGCTCGATCCCGGCGCGGGCCAAGGCCAGCCCGAGGCCGCGCGTCTCGCCCTTGGTACTGACGAAATCGTAGCCTGCCCGCGCCAGCCGATCATCCGACAGACCGGGGCCGCGGTCGAGCACATGCACGCGCAGACTGGTCGCGTCCCAGTCGGCCTCGACTTCCACCGCGTCGGGGCTGGCGTCGGCGGCGTTGTTGAGCAGACTCACCAGCGCGGCGTTCAGACCCGCATCCACCCGCAGCACCGGGGGCGAGCCTGCGCTGCGCAGTGCGAGCCCCGCCTGCGACTGCGGTCGCATGAGGTGCCAGTGCTCCAGCGTTTGCTCCAGCCAGTGCGCCAGCGTTTCGGTCTGGTCGCTGCGGCTGCGCGCGGCGCCGGCTGCCGCGGTGATGTGACCAAGCACGGTACGGATCTGCGCCACCTGCGCCTGCATGCGCTGCAGTTGGGGCCCGAGTTCATCGTCGCCCGCGTAGTCGGCCTGCAGATCGTCCACCGTCATCGCCAGGGTGGACACGGGCGTGGCGAGTTCATGCGCGGCGGCGGCAGCCTGCATGCCCAGCGCGAACAGATGCTGGTCGCGCAGACCGACTTCACGGCTGCGGGCCAGTTCGATTTCGCGCTCGCGCAAGGCTGAAGCCAGACGCGCCACCACCGCCGCCACCAGCAGCGCCGTGATGAGAAAGTTGCCCCACATGCCCGTCAGATGCTCGCCGAGCATGCCGGTCGCGACCCCGCAGGCCTCGGTCAGCGGGGTGGGGAAGAATGACACCAACGAGTAAAGCGTGATGACCACCGCCGTCATGGCCCAGACATAGAACCAGGGCAGAGCCACCGCACTCAGGACGAGTGGTATCAGCAGCAGGGAGATGATGGGGTTGACCTCGCCGCCGCTCCAATACACCAGCAGGGCAAGAATGAGGGCATCGGCCAGCAGGTGGACGAAACCGCCGAAGGCGCCCAAGCCGCGGCGGCTGCGAATCTGCCACCACAGCAAGACGCCGAGGGCCGCCTGAAGGCCGATCAGGCCCAGCACTTTGTAGACCGGCCAGGTGATGTCGAGGAAGTGATGCGCCCAGGGCAGCACCGCCAACTCGGCCAGCAGCATGGCCACGCGCGCCGCGAGCAGCCGGGTCAGGGTGACAGCCGGCAGATGTGGCGAAGCCGACAAAGAAGCTTGCGCTCCCTGATCGGCAAGGGGCAAACGCGGAATACGGGAGGACAGCGGCATGCAGCCATTTTAGGAAGCCCTTGCGGCACGCCAGTACGCGGTTCTCCCTGCGACGCACTGCCGCAGGGAGAACCCGAGCCTGTTACGGCAGCAGCACCGTCGAGCCGATGGTCTTGCGGGCTTCGAGATCGCGATGCGCCTGCGCCGCCTCGGCCAGCGGGTAGCGCTGGTTGATGTGAATCTTCACCTGTCCGCTGCGAATCAGGGCGAACAGCGCATCGGCCATTTGCTGCTTCACCACCGGATCGGCCATGTGCGTGCCCAGCGTGGGGCGGGTGACATAGAGCGAACCGGCTGCCGCCAGGTCGGTGAGCTTGATCGGCGGCACGGCTCCCGAAGCATTGCCGAAGCTCACCATCAGGCCGAAGGGCTGCAGGCAGGCGAGCGAACGCTCCCAGGTGTCGCGGCCAATCGAGTCATAGACCACCGGCACGCCGCGACCGGCGGTGAGGTCTTTGACCCGGGCGACGAAATCGTCCTGCACATAGTCGATGGCGTGGGCGTAACCGTTTTCCAGCGCCAGCGCGCATTTCGCCGCCGAGCCCGCTGTGCCGATGAGCGTAGCGCCCAGCGCCCGTGCCATCTGCCCGGCAATCAGCCCCACCCCGCCGGCGGCGGCGTGAAACAGCGCCACATCCCCGGCCTTGAGCGCGCGGGTGCGATGCAACAGGTAATACGCCGTCAGGCCTTTGAGCAGACTGGCCGCAGCCACCTCAAAAGCGATGTCGTCGGGCAGTTTGATCAGCGGCGCCACCGGCACCACCCGGCGCTGCGCATACGCGCCGGGCGCGCCGGTGCAGTAGCCCACGCGGTCGCCCACCGCAAAGCCCTCCACCCCCGGCCCCACCGCCTCGATCACCCCGGCGGCCTCGCCACCCAGACTGCCCGGCAGCGGCTGCGGATACAGGCCGGTGCGGTGATACACGTCGATGAAATTCAGCCCGATGGCTTCCTGGCGCAGCAACACCTGCCCCGGGCCGGGATCGGCCAGTTCTTGCTCGCGCCATTGCAGCACTTCGGGGCCGCCGTGTTGATCGAACCGGATCGCATGGGTCGTCGTCATGTCTCTTCCTTTGTCGTGGGTTGTTCGTGCAGCCACAGCCACAGTGCGGGCAGGCACAGCAAGGCCAATGCCGCGGCCAAGGTGAACAGGGCCGCCGAGCCGATGGTCTGCCACAGCCAGCCGGCGCCGATGGCCGCGAGCAATTGCATCAGCCCGATGGTCAGGTGATACAGACCGAACGCGGTGCCGCGCAGTTGCGGCGGCGCGGCTTCGGCCACGGCTGCGGAGAGTAATCCCTGCGTGAGCCCCATGTGCAGCCCCCACAGCGCAACCCCCAGCCAGAACCCGGGCATTCCCAGCGGCAGCACGCCGCCGAGCAACAACATGGCAGCCGCCAGCACCGCCAGCCCCAGGCCGAACAGCCGCTTGCGCCCCCAGCGCGCCGCCAGCAGACCCACCGGGTAAGCCGAAAGCGCGTAGGCCAGCGACAGCACCAGCGTGACCAGCGCGATCCACACCACCGACACGCCGATCTGGTCGCCGCGCAGCACCAGAAATGCCTCGGTCAGCCGCGCCAGGGTGAACAGCGCGGCCAGGCTGACGACCTGCCAGAACGCCGGTGGCAGCTCGCGCGCTGCGCGCCAGTCCATGCCCTTCTTACCCGCCTTGGCCGTCGCCACGCCAGCTTGAACCCGGCGCGGTTCACGCACGCCCAAAGCCAGAATCGCCACCGCGATGACTGCCGGAATCACCCCGAACCACAGCACCAGCCGCAGGTTGTCGGCATACACCGCCAGCAGGCCGATGGCCGCCAGCGGCCCGAGCACCGCGCCCACGGTATCCAGACTTTGCCGCAGGCCGTAGGCGGCATTGCGCAGCGCGGGCGGCGTGGCGTCGGCCACCAGCGCGTCGCGCGGCGCGCCGCGGATGCCCTTGCCGATGCGGTCGATGAAGCGCGCCGCGATCACCTCGCCCGCGCCCGAAGCCAGCGGAAACAGCGGCTTGGTCAGCGCCGACAGGCCATAGCCCGCCACCGCCAGCCATTTGCGCGAACCGATCTTGTCCGACCACACCCCAGACACCACCTTGAGCATCGACGCCGTGGCCTCGGCGATGCCCTCGACCACCCCGACACTAAGCACGCTCAGCCCCAGCACCGTGGTCATGTAAACCGGCAGCAGGGCGTGGATGAGTTCGGACGACATGTCCATGAACAGGCTGACCAAACCCAGCATCCACACGGTGCGGGGCAAGCGGCTGCTTGTTGGATCAGAAGGGAGTTGCATGCGGAATTTGTGGTGAGTGGCCCTGTGCCGGGCGTTAAGCGCAGTCTAAGCGCCTGCCGCTAAAGTCCGGTCTGTATCCATTTGCAATCCAGCCCCATGCGCCTGCTCCTGGTTGAAGATGATGTGATGATCGGCGAAAGCGTGCTCGACGCCTTGCGCGGCGAGGGCTACGCGGTGGACTGGGTGCGCGACGGCGCCGTGGCCGACTCGGCGCTGCGCACCGAGCAGTACGACCTGGTGCTGCTCGATCTGGGCCTGCCCAAGATGGACGGCATCGCCGTGCTCAAGGCGCTGCGCACCCGGCGCGAAACCACCCCGGTGCTCATCGCCACCGCGCGCGACGCCGTCTCGGCGCGCATCGCCGGGCTCGACGCCGGGGCCGACGACTATGTGCTCAAACCCTACGACCTCGACGAACTCTCCGCCCGCATCCGCGCGCTGCTGCGCCGGGCGGCGGGGCGGGCCGAGCCGGTGTTCAGCTACGGCCGCATCAGCCTGAACCCGGCCACGCACGAAGCCCTGCTCGACGGCGAGCCAGTCGCCTTGTCGCAGCGCGAGTGGGCCGTGCTCGAAGCGCTGATCGCCCGCCCCGGCATGATTCTGTCGCGCGCCCAGCTCGAAGAAAAACTCTATAGCTGGAAGGACGAGATTTCGAGCAACGCGGTGGAGGTGTACGTTCACAGCCTGCGCAAAAAGCTGGGGCCCGACCTCATCCGCAACATCCGCGGTATGGGCTACATGATCGCCAAGGAGCCCGCGCCTGCAAGCCCGAGCCGTGATGGCGGCGGTGACGGCCGCCACACGCCAGAAGCCGATAGCGTGGACGATGGCGGAGATGGCGGCGACGGCAGCGGCGATGGGGGCGGCGATTGAAATCCCTGCGCGCCCGCCTGCTGCTGCTGCTCTCAGTGGCCGTCACCCTGGCGGCCCTCGTGCAGGCCGTGGCCGTGTTCCGCAACGCCATGAACGAGGCCGACGCGGTGTTCGACTATCACCTGCAGCAACTCGCGCTCAGCCTCGCCAGCGGCGATATGGGCCTGCCCGGTTTCGGCCCCAATGTCAGCGCGGGCAACGATGTGGACTATGTCGTTCAGGTCTGGGCGCCCGATGGCAAACGCATTTACGTCTCGCGCCCACGCAGCGAGCTGCCCAGCCAGGCCGTGCTCGGCTACACCAATGTGCAGGTTGGCGGCGAGCAGTGGCGCGTCTATTCCATGCAGGCCGGAGGGCGCACCATTCAGGTCGGCCAGAGCACCGCCACGCGGCAGGCGCTGGCGCTGGGCTTCGCGCTGCGTTCCATCTGGCCGATGGCCGTCATCGCGCCGCTGCTGCTGCTGGCCGTTGCGTGGGTGGTGCGACGCTCGCTGCGGCCGCTGAGCGATCTGTCGCGCGAGCTGGAGAACCGCGCCGCCACCAGCTTCGACCCGCTCGACCCGCACCCCGTGATCAGCGAAATGCAGCCCGTGGTGCGCGCGATGAACGGCCTGTTCTCGCGCACCCGCCAGGCCTTCGATACCCAGCGCATGTTCGTCGCCGACGCCGCGCACGAATTGCGCTCGCCGCTGGCCGCGCTCAAGGTGCAGGTACAAATGCTCGGCCGCGCGCACGACGACGCCCAGCGCGGCGTAGCGCTGGCCCGGCTGGAAAGCGGCATCGACCGCGCCAGCCATCTGGTCGAACAACTGCTGCTGCTGGCGCGCAACGAGTCGGGCGCCGAAGAGGCGCTCACCGCTGTGAGCCTGCTCGACACCGCGCGCCTGGCCCTGTCCGATACCGCCGAACTCGCCCAGACCCGCGGCGTGGACGCCGGGATGGAAGACGCCGAAGACTGCACCGTGCTCGCCCCGGCCAGCGGCCTGCGCATTCTGGTGCGCAACCTGGTGGACAACGCCCTGCGCTACACCCCCACAGGCGGCCGGGTGGACGTGCGGGTGCGCTGCGAAATGCAGCCCGCGCCACCCGCCGCGCAAGCGACCGACGGCACAGCCGCACCCCGACGCATGGCCGTGCTCGAAGTGGACGACTCCGGCCCCGGCATTCCGCCCGAAGACCGCGATCGCGTGTTCGACCGTTTCTATCGCCGCGAAAACGCCCCGCCCGGCGGCAGCGGCCTGGGTTTAGCCATCGTGCGCAGCGTGGCCGAGCGTTGCGACGCCCGCATCGAACTCGATACCTCCCCACTGGGCGGGCTGCGGGTGCGGGTAATTTTTGCGTCCGCAGGGCACACGCTCCCGCGCTGAAAAAACGTCGCTTGGCGGGCTTCAGTCCAGGTTAAGGCCCATCACCGAGTCTTTAAACAAGACGCCGCCGTGCTTGCCGCGTTGCAGCAATTGCGTTTCAATCAGCTCGCTGACCCGCTTGCTTTGCTACTTTCCACCAGGAGACCCCCATGACCATGCAACTCAGCCTCAAGGACAAAACCGCCATCATCACCGGCGCCGCCAGCGGCATCGGCAAAGAGATTGCCGAAACCTATGCCAAGGCGGGCGCCAAAGTCGCCATCGCCGACCTGAACCTCGACGCCGCCAACGCCACCGCCGAAGCCATCAACAAGGCCGGTGGCAAAGCCATGGGCGTGGCGATGAACGTGACCGACGAAGCGCAAGTGAACGCCGGCTGCGCGGCGGTGGCCAAGGCCTTCGGCCCGGTGGACATTCTGGTGTCCAACGCCGGCATCCAGATCGTCAACCCCATCGAAGACTTCGCCTTCGCCGACTGGAAAAAGCTGCTCGCCATTCACCTCGACGGCGCCTTTCTCACCACCAAGGCGGTGCTGCCGGGCATGTATGCCAAGAAAGGCGGCGTGGTGATTTACATGGGCTCGGTGCATTCGCACGAGGCCAGCAAGCTCAAGAGCGCCTACGTCACCGCCAAGCACGGCCTGCTGGGGCTGGCGCGGGTGCTGGCCAAGGAAGGCGGGCCCAAGGGCGTGCGCTCGCACGTCATCTGCCCGGGCTTTGTGCGTACCCCGCTGGTGGAAAAGCAGATTCCCGAGCAGGCCAAAGAGTTGAACATCAGCGAAGACGAGGTGATCAAGAACGTGATGCTGAAAGACACGGTGGATGGCGAGTTCACCACCACCGCCGACATCGCCAATCTGGCGCTGTTCCTGGCCGCCTTCCCCACGGCCGCACTCACCGGCCAGTCCATCGTCGCCAGCCACGGCTGGTGCATGAACTAAAAGGCGCAAGTCATGACGACCGCCACGACGACCCGTCTCACGCAGCGCACAAAGACTGCCTCCTCGCCTGAAGAAGAAACTCGCCGGGCCGCCCCAAGAGTTTCTTCGCCCCCTGGGGGGAGACGTGAGCAAGGCGAGCGTTTCGGGGGGGATCTCATGCCGTCCTGCCGCGCGGATGCCGTGTTGGCGCAGGTGCGGCATTACGACCGCATCGCCCTGGTGCTTCAAGGCGGCGGGGCGCTGGGCGCTTACCAATGCGGCGTGGTGGAGGCGCTGGAAGACTGCGGCGTGCATCCGCACTGGGTGGCCGGTATTTCCATCGGCTCCATCAACGCAGCGCTGATTGCGGGCAACCCGCCGGGCCAACGCGCTGCCGCCTTGCGCACGTTCTGGGAAACTGTCACCCAGCAGCCGCTGCTGCCCACCCTGCCCTGGGAACACGGCGCCGCGCTGGCCTGGATTCCCGAGCCCCTGCAACCCCAGCTTGCGGTCATGCAGGGGCTGCGCGCCATACTCGAAGGTCAGCGGGGCTTTTTTCTGCCACGCTGGCCGCTAGGCGGCAACAACCCGGCGAAGGCCAGCTTTTACGACACCGCGCCGCTGCGCGACACGCTGGAAAAGCTGGTCGATTTCGACCGGCTCAACAGCGGCGAAACCCGCATCAGCGTGGGCGCGGTGAATGTGCGCAACGGCAACCAGGTGGTGTTCGACAGCGCCGAGATGCGGCTCGGCCCCGAGCACATCATGGCCTCGGGCGCGCTGCCGCCGGGTTTTCCGGCGGTGGAGATCGACGGCGAGTTCTACTGGGACGGCGGGCTGGTGTCGAACACGCCCTTGTCGCAGGTGCTGGGCGGCCACCCTAGCCACCACACCCTGGTGTTCCAGGTCGATCTGTGGAGCGCGGCGGGCGAGGTGCCCAAAACCCTGCTCGACGTGGCCGAGCGGCAAAAAGACATCCAGTTTTCCAGCCGCACGCGCATCATCACCTCCACCCTTCAGCGGGCGCAGCAGCAGCGTCGCATTCTGCGCGATTTGCTGCAGCGCATTCCGCTCGACAAACGCGATGCGTTGTGCGAGCAAGTGCAGGAAATGGCGCAGGACAAACGCTACAACGTCATCCACCTGATCTACCGCGACAAAGCCTTCGACGGTCAGGGCAAGGACTACGCCTTCGGCCGCGCCGAAATGCGCTCGCACTGGCAAAGCGGCCTCGACGACATGCACCGCACCCTCGACCACCCGGACTGGTTTGCTCTGCCCAGCGCCGAGCAGGGCTTCGTCACCCACGACGTGCACACGCAGGCCTGAGTCGTTGCTCCTTCAGGGCATCAGCAAAGTGACGCCCTGCAGATCGCAGGCCATGACGGCCTGCCGCAGCGCGGCAATGGCTTCATGCCGGGTGAAGCTCTTGCGCCACACCAGCACCACGCGGCGCGTGGGCGGCGGATCGGAAAACGGCACATAACAGACGTGATCGGTGCTCGGATCGGCCGCATGCGGCACGTCCTGCCGCGGCACCGACAGCTTGGGCACCACGGTGATGCCCATGCCCGAGGCCACCATCTGCTTGATGGTCTCCAGCGACGAGCCCTCGAAACTCTTGCGGATGCCTTCTGAGCTGGGCGAAAACCGGGCGAACTCCGGGCAGACTTCGAGCACATGGTCGCGAAAGCAGTGGCCGGTGCCGAGCAGCAGCATGGTCTCGTCCTTGATCGCCTCGGCGCTCAGCTCCTTGCAGGTCGCCATCGCATGGGTGCGCGGCACGGCCACGAGGAAGGGCTCGTCATACAGCGGCGTGACCGCCAGCCCCTGATCGGGGAACGGCTCGGCCAGAATAGCCGCATCCAACTCGCCGGTGCGCAACATTTCCAGCAGGCGGGTGGTGAAGTTTTCCTGCAGCATCAGCGGCATTTGCGGGCTGCGCTTGATGACGTTGCGCACCAGCTCGGGCAGCAGATAGGGCGCAATGGTGTAGATCACCCCCAGCCGCAGCGGCCCGGCCAGCGGATCTTTGCCGCGTTTGGCGATCTCTTTGATCGCCGCCGCCTGCTCGATGACGCGCTGCGCCTGCTCGACGATTTCCGCGCCGATGGGCGTGATGCTCACCTCATTGCCGCCGCGCTCGAACAAACGCACATCAAGTTCTTCCTCGAGCTTTTTGATGGCGACCGACAGAGTGGGCTGGCTGACGAAACAGGCCTCGGCAGCCCGGCCAAAATGCCGCTCGCGAGCGACGGCGACGATATAGCGTAATTCTGTCAGAGTCATAGAAAGAATTAAAACAGAAACGCCGCCAGATTGTGTTAATCAATGCAATTGGGCCATGAGAAAACGCCGGGCCGCCCCAAGTTTTCTCATCCCCCTCGGGGGGCCTGACGCGAACGCGGCAGGTCTGGGGGCACCCTCAAGCGCTCAACCAGTCGAACCCTTCGCCCAGCCAGCGCGCGGCGTGTTGCCGGGCGGCTTCGGGCGCGGCGACCAGCAGACGTTGCGCGGTGTCGCGGGCGGCTTCGAGCAGATCGATGTCTTGCGCCAGATCGGCGTAGCGCAGGCCGGGCACGCCCGACTGCCGCAGGCCCAGCAGTTCACCCGGCCCGCGCAGTTCCAGGTCTTTCTGCGCCAGGGCGAAGCCGTCGGTGAGTTCGCGCATCGCCCCCAAGCGCTCGCGCGCCGTGGGCGACAGCGGCGAGGTGAACAGCAGCACGCAATCCGACTGCGCCGCACCCCGCCCCACCCGCCCGCGCAGCTGGTGCAACTGCGACAGCCCGAAGCGCTCGGCATGTTCGATCACCATCAGGCTGGCGTTGGGCACGTCCACGCCCACCTCGATGACGGTGGTGGCGACGAGCAGGCCGATTTCGCCCGCGCTGAACGCCCGCATGGTGGCGCGCTTTTCCTGCGCCTTCATGCGCCCGTGCAGCAGGCCGACTTGCACCGCCCCCTGACCGGGCCTCGTCGCCAGCGCGGCGCTGAGTTCGGCGTGGGTGGCCACGGCGTTTTGCAAATCGAGCGTCTCGCTTTCCTCAACGAGCGGGCAAACCCAATAGGCCTGCCGCCCCTGCGCGGTCAACGCGCCGACCCGGGCGACGAGTTCGTCGCGCCGATCCGCGCTGACCACGCTGGTGCGCACCGGCGTTCTGCCCGGCGGCAGAACATCGATGGTGGAAACGTCCAGATCGCCGAACAGCGCCATCGCCAGGGTGCGCGGAATGGGCGTGGCGCTCATCATCAGCAGATGCGGCTGCAGGCCGCTGCCCTGCGTGCCCGCGCGCAGGCTGTCGCGCAGGGCCAGGCGCTGCGCCACGCCGAAGCGATGCTGCTCGTCCACGATCGCCAGCCCCAGCCGGGCAAAACGCACCTGCGCCTGAATGACGGCGTGCGTGCCCAGCACGAGCTGCGCCTGCCCGCTGGCCACGCGCTGCAGCGCCGCCTCACGCTCTTTTTTCGTCTGACTGCCAGATAGCCAGGCGACGCCCACGCCCAACGGCTCCAGCCAATCGGCGAGCTTGCGCGCGTGTTGCGCCGCGAGAATTTCGGTGGGCGCCATGAGTGCGCACTGCCAGCCGGACGCCACGGCCTGCGCCGCCGCCAGCGCGGCCACGACGGTCTTGCCGCTGCCCACGTCGCCCTGCAGCAGCCGGTGCATCGGCGCGGTCTGCGCCAGATCGGCGGCGATTTCGGCCACGCAGCGCTCCTGAGCTGCCGTGAGGGTGAAGGGGATGGCCGCCCGCAGCAGCGCCGGGAGGCTGTGCACCTCGGGCGCGGCGGGCAGCATCGGCGCCTTCCACCGTTGTCGCTGTGCTCGGGCCTGCTGCTGGGCCAGTTGCTGCGCCAGCAATTCGTCAAACTTCAGCCGTCGCTGCGCCGGATGCGCGCCCGCTTCCAGCGCGGGCAAGGCTGCGGCCGGCGGAGCATGCAGGGTGCGCAGACTCGAAGGCAGATCGGGCAGATGATGGCGCGTCAGCTCCTCCTGCGGCACGGTGTCGCGCCAGACCAGCCGCTTGAGCGCCCCAGCCACGGCCTTGCGCAAATAACTTTGCGGCACACCGGCCGTGGTGGGATAGACCGGCGTGAGCGTGTTCGGCAGGGGCGCGTTGGCGTCCACCAGCTTCCAAGTCGGGTGCACCATCTCCCAGCCAAACAAGCCCTGCCGCACCTGCCCATGCACCCGCAGCCGCACCCCAGGCTGCAAGGTTTTGAGCTGATTGGGGTAGAAGTGGAACAGCCGCAGGGTGAGGATGGCGTCGCCCGCTTCCGGGTCTTGCAGCCGCACCAGCAACTGCCGACGCGGCGCGCGGCCCTGCACCTGCGCCTGGGTCACCACAGCATCCGTGGCGACAAGCTCACCGTCGCGCAGCGCATCCAGCGGCGTGAGCCGCGTTTCATCCTCATAGCGCAGCGGCAGATGCAGCGCAAGGTCCCAGTCGGTGTGCAGACCCAGACGGGCGAGCGGCGTGGGCCGTGCCGGTTTGGCCTTGCCCGCCGGGTCTTTGCGAGGCGCGCTTGCCCGCTGCGGCGGATCGGCAGTGGGGTCTTGCTCAGAGGACTTGCGCGCGGCGGTCATCGGGGCATTCTAAAAATGACAGCATCGTCGTCTGCGCCTGAGCCCGGCATGGCGCACCCGCTGGATGCCGAGCCCCCAATAATCCCCCCATTCAATCCCCCCATTCGCACGGGTTTTTGTGGGTCTGGTTATAGTTGTTACAAATTCACTTATTTTGCCCATGTCCAAAGCCCTCTCCACTCTGCGCACAGCCTGGTTCTCCATGCTGGTGCTGCTGCTTGGGTTGGCGCCATTCATTCATGGGCATCTGGGCCAGCCGGTGCAAAGCGGCTGGCACATCCATGCGCTGACGGCCGCGGCGGAAGTGCAGGCCAGTCCGCAATTCAGTTTGCAATCAAGTCCCGACGGCTTGGCCTGCCTTGCCAGCCACCCTCAGCACACGGCGCAGCAGTCGGGCTTTGCGCTGCAGACCCCCGAGCCCAGCGATGTGGAACTGGCCTCGGGCATCGCCCAATCCCGGCTTTCCCAGATCCGCCTGGCCAGCGTTTTGATCGACACCGAAGTCGTGCTGCCGACGTTTGCTTTCGCGTCACAGCACTCCTTGGCCGTCACCGCGCTCATTTCTTGGCCGCAACTCTCTGACGATGCGCTTCCGCGCGTCCACCACGGCCTGCCGCCTCCCGGTCAGGCTCCGCCCTCCACTCTGGTCTGATTTTTTTCTGCCGCAACACGCGTGAAACACAGGTGCAACCTGTCACGCGCAAGATGCCACTCAGTCCCAGATGGAGCCCGGCGCATGGCCGGGATGCAAGATGCCCCAATTCTTTTTGTCGCGCAGCCCGTTGGCGTGCGCCGTGTCCGCCAGCCTGTTGAGCCTGGCGCTCGTTTCCCTGCCTGCCGCCGCACAACCCGCCTCGCCCGGCGTCATCGCCATGACGGCCGACCAGCAGACCGCGCTCGGCGTGCGGCTTGCCACGGTGCAGGCCGCCGCGGCCGCGCAGATCGACCTGCCCGCCCGCGTGGCCGTGCCGCTGTCGCAGCAGGCGGTTGTTTCTGCTCCTGCCGCCGGAATGATCACCCGCCTGCTGGTCAACCCGGGCGATACGGTGAAAAGCGGCCAGCCGCTGGCCGAGCTCAGCAGCCCGCAAATCGCCCAGTTGCAGCGCGAGCGCAGCGAGGCGCAAAGCCGATACGACCTGGCGCAGCGCCAGTTGCAGCGCGACACCACGCTGGTGAACGAGGGCATCGTGCCCGGCGCCCGACTCGAGGCGGCCCGCGCGCAAAGCCGCGAGGCGCAAGCCATGCTGGCCGAACGCAATCTGGCGCTCAAGCTGGCCGCAGGCGGCGCTGCGCTCAACGGCGTGGCCATCTTGCGCGCCCCCATCGCCGGGGTCATCACCGAAACCACAGCCTTGCCAGGCCAGCGGGTCGATATGGCCGCGCCGCTGTTCCGCATTGCGCAGCAAGGCCAGTTGTGGCTGGAAATGGAAGCCAGCCCACAGCAGGCGAGCGGCATTCAGGTGGGCGCCGAAGTGGAGGTGCCCGCACTGCAGGCGCGAGGGGTGGTGCAGGCCAAGTCCACCGCGCTGAACGCGGGGCAGAGCGTGCTGATTCGCGTGCGCGTCACCCAATCCGGCGGTCTGCAAGCGGGCGCCGTGGTGCAGGCGCGCTTGAACCTGCCGGCGCAAGCCGGGGTGTGGCGTGTGCCGCCCGCCGCGGTGACGAAGATCAATGGCCGCGATGTCGTGCTCACGGTGACGAAACAGGGCTTTCGCATCGTGCCGGTCACCGTGGCCGGTCGTCTGAATGACGCGGTGATGGTCAGCGGCCCGCTGAAGGCTGGCGACAAGGTGGCAGCCACTGGCGTCGTGGCGATCAAGGCGGCCGCTGGCGAGGTGGCGCCATGAATTTGATGTTTCTCACGCATGGCGCTTTGCGCCAACGCCTGCTGACCCTCGGCGCGATGCTGGCGCTGGTGGCGGGCGGCATTTTTGCCTGGCGCGCGCTGCCCATCGACGCCTTTCCCGACGTGTCTTCGCCGCAGGTGAAAGTCATCATGAAAGTGCCGGGCATGACCCCGGAGGAGGTGGAGACGCGGGTTGTCCTGCCCATCGAGCAAGAGGTGCTGGGCATTGCCAACAAGCGCATCGTGCGTTCGGTGTCGAAGTACGGCATTGCCGACATCACGGTGGATTTCGTCGAGGGCACCGATGTGTATTGGGCGCGTCAACAGGTGGGAGAGGCTCTGGCGAATGTGCGCGGCGACCTGCCGGCTTCGGCGATGGGCGGGCTCGCCCCCATCACCACGCCTTTGTCCGACCTGTACATGTTCACCATCGAGGGACCGGCCAGCCTGGAAGAGAAGCGCAGCGCGCTGCAATGGCTCATCCGCCCGGTGCTGCGCACCGTGCCCGGCGTGGCCGATGTGAACATGCTCGGCGGCGATGTACGCGCCTTCGCTGTGCAGCCCGATCCGGCGCGGCTGGCGGCCTGGGGACTGTCGCTCAATCAGTTGCGCACCGCGCTGCAGGTCAACAACAGCAATGACGGCGCCGGCCGCCTGGACGAAGGCGAAGAAACCCGCATCGTGCGGGTGCAGGGCGCATTCGCCAATGCCGACGACATTCGCAACACCGTCGTCGCCAATGTGCGCGGCACGCCGGTGCGCATCAGCGATGTGGCACAGGTCAGCGTGGACAGCAGCACGCGCTACGGCATCGTCACCGCAAACGGCAAGGGCGAGGCGGTCGAGGGCATTGTGCTCGGCCTGCGCGGCGCCAATGCGCAGCAGGTGATCCACGGGGTGAAAGCACGCCTGGCCGAGCTGGAGCCGCGTCTGCCCCAAGGCATGACCATCAAGGTGTTCTACGACCGCAGCCAGCTGGTCGAGCGCGCCGTGGGCACCGTGCTCGAAGCGCTGGGCGAGGCCGTAGTGCTGGTGATCGTCATGCTGCTGCTGTTCCTCGGCAACTGGCGCGCAGCGCTCGTCGTGGCCATCACCCTGCCGCTATCGGCCCTGGCGACCTTCATTCTCATGCGCTGGTTTGGACTGAGCGCCAACCTCATGAGTCTGGGCGGTCTGGCCATTGCGCTGGGCATGCTGGTCGATGCCGCCGTGGTGGTGGTGGAAAACCTGGTGAACCACATGAGCCACGACCCTGAGCACGCGCCGGATCGCAGCCCGGGCGGCGCCACCACCGACCGTCTGGGACGCATCCTGCGCGGGGTGTCGGAAGTGGCGGGTCCGGTGCTGTCGGGCGTGGCCATCATCGCCATCGTCTTTTTGCCGCTGCTCACCCTCGAAGGGCTGGAGGGCAAGCTGTTCCGCCCCGTGGCGCTGACCATCGTGTTCGCGCTGGGCGCGTCGCTGCTCATCGCCCTGACCATCGTGCCCGTGATGGCGTCGCTGCTGCTCAAGACCGCGTCGCACACCGACCCCTGGCTGGTGCGCAAGCTCTCTGCGGGTTATCGGCGCGTGCTGGACTGGAGCTTCAATCACACCCGCATCGTCGTGACCGTGGCGCTGCTGTCGCTCGTGGCCGCAGGCTGGGCCTACACCCGGGTGGGCAAGACTTTCATGCCCACGCTCGATGAAGGCGATGTGATCGTGCAACTGCAAAAGCTGCCCTCGGTCAGCCTGGGCGCCACCGCCGCGCTCGATCTGCGGGTGCAGCAGGCGCTGCTCAAAGAGGTGCCCGAGATCAAGTCCATCGTCGCCCGCAGCGGCTCGGACGATCTGGGCCTCGACCCCATGGGACTGAACGAGACCGACACCTTCCTGGTACTCAAACCCATGTCGCAGTGGCGCGGCAGCAAAGACGAGGTGATCGAGGCCATGCGCAAGGTGCTGGAACGCTTCCCCGGCGTGGACTTCGGCTTCACCCAGCCGATCGAGATGCGCGTGTCCGAAATGCTCACGGGTAGCCGCGGCGATCTGGTGGTGAAAATCTTCGGCCCCGACATCGCCCAGCTGGGCGATCTGTCGCAACAGGTGGCCGAGACCCTTAAAGCCGTGCCCGGCGCGCAGGAAGTGCTCGCCGCCCGACCGGAAGGCGTGCAATACCTCACCGTGCAAGTCGATCGTCTTGCCGCGGGCCGCGCCGGGTTCGATGTGGACAGCCTGCAGCAAGACCTGCGCGCCCTGGTCGAAGGCCAACCGCAGGGCATGGTGCTCGAAGGCGTGCGCCGCACCCCGCTGCTGCTACGCGGGGGCGCCGATCTGCGCAGCAATCCGCAGGCGTTTGCCCAGGTATCGATCACCGCGCCGGACGGCACCGCCTACCCGCTGTCGCAACTCGCCCGCCTCACCCCCACGCAAGGTCCGGTGCTGGTGGCGCATGAAGACGGCAGCCGTTTTGCCGCGGTGCAGGCCAATGTCAGCGGGCGCGATCTGGTGAGCTATGTGGCCGACGCCAAGCAGGCCGTGGCCACCAAGGTGAAGCTGCCAGAAGGCTTCCGGCTGGAGTGGGGCGGCCAGTTCGAGAACCAGCAACGCGCCGCAGCGCGCCTGGGGCTGGTGGTGCCAGTGGCGCTGGCGCTGATTTTCGTGCTGCTGATGACCACCTTCGGCTCGGTGCGGCAGTCGGTGCTGGTGTTCGCCAACATTCCCTTCGCTCTCGTCGGCGGGGTGATTGCGTTGTGGGCCAGCGGGCAATACATGTCGGTGCCGGCCTCGGTGGGCTTCATCGCGTTGCTGGGCATTGCCGTGCTCAACGGCGTGGTGCTGGTCAGCCATTTCAACGAGCTGCTGCAGCGCGGGCTTCCGTTGGCGCAGGCCGTGCGCGATGGCGCCATGCGCCGACTGCGGCCGGTGATGATGACCGCCACCATCACCGCGTTCAGCCTCATCCCCCTGCTCTCGGCCACCGGGCCGGGCTCGGAAATCCAGAAGCCGCTGGCCATCGTGGTCATCGGCGGATTGATCACGTCCACCGCCCTGACCCTGGTGCTGCTGCCCCTGATGTTTGCCCGCTTCGGTCTGCCGCGCATTGCGCGCGAGACCGAAGCCGCAACCCAAAAGACGGAGAACGTCTGATGAAACCGCTATCCAAACATTTTTCCTTGAGTGCATTGAGTGCCGCGCTTGCCCTTACGCTGACCGCGGCTCCCACCTGGAGCGCCGAGAAGGCATGGGCCAAGTCGGCGGATACGCCTTCGTTGCAAGCCGCCCTGCCCGCCTTGAGCGAACTGCCGAGCCCGACACTGCCGCAAATCGCCGCAGTTGACCAGATCCTGACCGAAACACCCGCGCTGCAAGAGGCGCAAGCCCTGCAACAGGCTGCCGCACAAAACGGCGCCGTGCTGCGCGCCGGAACCAACGAATTCACCGGTCAGGCGCAGGTGCAGCAGCGCCGCATCGAGTCACTGCCCGACAGCGGGCGCTACAACGAATGGCAGTTGCTCATCAACCGCCAGTTGCGTCTGCCGTCGCAGGCGCAGGCCGATGGCCGCATGGCCGAAGCGTTGCAGACTTCGGCGCAGGCCGCACTGGTCGCGACGCGCCAGCAGTTTCTCGGCGCCTTGCTGACCGCCTGGTTCGCGGCCCAGCGCGCGCAGGCCGAGGCCGTGCTGGCGCAGCAGGATCTCGACTTGATCAATGCCCAGGTCAAGGCGCTGCAGCGTCGCCAGTCTCTGGGGGACGCCAGCGTGCTGGAGCTGGAGCAGATGCAGGCCGAACAGGCCCGGGCGCAATCGACTCTACTGCTCGCGCAAGGCATGGCGGCCAGCAGCCGCGCCGCCTTGTTTGCGCGCTATCCGGCGCTGTCGCGCGGCGGCAGTCTGCAAGGTCAGAACGATCCCGGCGCGCTCGCACTGCCTACCCTGAACGCCGAGCAACTGAGCGCGCGGGCGGTGCAAGCCAGCCCGTTGCTGATCCAACAGGGCGCCATGCTGCGAAAGGCGCAGGCGATGGCAGCGCAAGCCCACGCCGCGCGCACGCCGCAACCTACGGTGGGCGCCTACATCGGGTCGGACCGCGGGGGTAGCGAGCGCATCGTCGGCCTGCAGTTCGCCATGCCGTTTGGCGGCTCGGCGCGCGTGTCGCAAGAGCGTGCCGCGCTGGCAGAAGCGGATGCCGCGCAGTGGCGTCTGCGCGATCTGCAGGCGCAGGTCGAAGCGGACTTCCAGCGGCTTTACGCCGATGCACAGGCGCAGGGGGCTGCGGTCAAAGCCACCGAACAGGCCGCGCAGGTGCAGACCCAGGCCAGCAACCGCATGTTGCGCGCCTATCAGTTGGGCGAAGCTGGTCTTTCGGACTGGCTGCTCGCCCGTCGCAGCGCGCTGGAGTCCACCAAGCTGGTTCTGCAAGCGCGTTTCGACGCGGCGACCTCCAGCGCTCAACTCAAGCTGCAAACCGGATTGCTTTACGAACTGACGCCGTAGGCAATGCATTTGCCCCTAACCGCCCGCCGTCGAACCCGCGAGGACAGAGCCCCCCTGATGGGCCGTCTGGGTTCAATACACCGGCCAGTCGCGCATGGAAAACAGGCGCTGGTGCTCGCGGATGGCGTAGCGGTCGGTCATGCCGGCCAGATAGTCGGCGATGGCGCGGGGCTGGCGGGCAGCGTCCTCCCGCTGATAGGCGCGCGGCAGCAGGCGCGTATCGGCGTGATAGGCCTCAAATAATTCGGTGAGCAATCGCTGCGCCTTGGTAGTGTTGCGCAGCACGTCGGGGTGTCGGTAGAGGCGATGCAGCAGAAGCTGCTGGAGCTGCTGCAACTGCTCTTGCACCGGCGGGCTGAAGGCCGCCAGTGGCGGCGCGGCGCGCACGGCGTCGGGCGAATCGACGCCTGACTGACGGATGCGCTGCGCCGTTTCGGCCACCAGGTCGGCAATGAGCGCCGAGATCATGCGGCGGATGGTTTCGGCCACGCGCCGCCGCCCCTGCACGGCCGGGTAGGCGCGTTGCACGGCGTCGAGGTGCCCGGCGAAGAACGGCACCGTCTGCAACTCCTCCAGGTCGATCAGGCCCGCGCGCAGGCCGTCGTCGATGTCGTGATTGTTGTAGGCGATGGCGTCGGCCAGGTTGGTGATCTGCGCTTCCAGACTGGGTTGGCCGCCCTGCAGAAAGCGCGCGCCGATTTCGCCCAGATGTTCGGCGTTGCGGCGTGAGCAATGTTTGAGCACACCCTCGCGGGTTTCGAAGCTGAGGTTCAGGCCGTTGAAGGCGGCGTAGCGCTCTTCCAGTGTGGTGACCACGCGCAGCGATTGCAGGTTGTGCTCGAAACCGCCGCCCTGGGGGGCATGTTTTCGCATGCAGGCGCCCAGCGCATCTTGCCCGGCATGGCCGAAAGGCGTGTGTCCCAGATCGTGCGCCAGGGCCAGCGCCTCGGTGAGGTCTTCGTTCAAGCGCAGTGCCCGGGCGAGAGCGCGAGCGATTTGCGCGACTTCCAGGCTGTGCGTCAGGCGGGTGCGAAACAGATCGCCCTCGTGGTTGAGAAACACCTGGGTTTTATATTCCAGCCGCCGAAAGGCCGAGCTGTGGATGATGCGGTCGCGGTCGCGCTGGTAGCCAGTGCGATCCAGCGGCGGCGGTTCGGCATGTTCACGCCCGCGAGAGGTGGCCTCAACACAGGCGTAGGCGGCAAGCGTCATGCCGAGGGCACGGCTTGCGGCTGCGACGGCTGCAGATGCGCGGCTATGCTGGCCTGCGCTTCCGCCATGGGCGCAGCGCGCAGCACCGGGCGCCCTAGCCCGTTGAGCAGCACAAAACGCACTTCGCCGCCCTCGGTCTTCTTGTCCACCTGCATCCACTCGGCCCAGCGCTCGGCGCCCAGGTCGGGCGCGCGCACGGGCAGACCGGCGCGGGCGATCAGCCGCGCCAGCCGCTCGGCCTCTGCGGGGGCGAGCAGGCCCAGACGCACCGACAGATCGGCCGCCAGCACCATGCCCGCGCCCACCGCTTCACCGTGCAGCCAGTTGCCATAGCCCATACCGGCCTCGATGGCGTGACCGAAGGTGTGGCCGAAGTTGAGGATGGCGCGCAGCCCGGTCTCGGTTTCGTCCTGCGCCACCACCTTCGCCTTGATGCGGCAGCAGCGCGCCACGGCCTCGGCCAGGGCGGCGGCGTCCTGCGCCCTGAGCGCGTCGATATGCGCTTCGAGCCAGGCGAGGAAATCGACATCGGCAATCGCCGCGTGCTTGATGACCTCCGCCAAACCGGCCGACAGTTCGCGCGGCGGCAGGGTGTGCAAGGTGGACAGGTCGGCCACCACCAGCCGGGGTTGATAGAAGGCCCCGATCATGTTCTTGCCCAGCGGATGGTTGATCGCGGTCTTCCCGCCTACCGAAGAATCCACCTGCGCCAGCAGCGTGGTGGGCACCTGCACGAAAGGCACGCCCCGCATATAACTGGCGGCGGCAAAGCCCGTCATATCACCAATCACCCCGCCGCCCAGCGCGAACAGCGTAGTCTTGCGGTCGCACTGGTGGCGCAGCAGATCGGTGAAGATCTGGTCGAGCGTCTCCCAGGTCTTGTACTGCTCGCCATCGGGCAGAGTGCAGCGCAGCACCCGCGCGAAATGCGGTTGCAGACTTTGCTCCAGCCGCGCTGCATAAAGCGGGGCCACCGTGGTGTTGGTCACGATCAGTGCCGTGCCCTTGGGCGAGGCAACCGCAGCGAAAGTGTCGGGCGCACCGAGCAAGCCGCTGGCGATGCGAATGTCATACGCGCGGGTGTCGAGCGCGATGCGAACCGTGGTCATGTGAGCATCCTGTTCTGAAGCAGGACCCGATTGTAGAAAGCCGCGTCAAGGCCGCATCCAAGTGCGGCCAAGCGCCAAGGAATCTCCCTGCCGGGCCAGCGTCCTCGCGCCCGTGCACTCAATCTCGTCGATCTGCCGCCGACAACACCCCAGCGAGTTCAAGCTGCATCTGCACCATATTGGTCAGCAGGGCCGGAGAAGGCCGTCCCGTGTCCATCACGAAATGCGCCGTCTCCCGATACAGAGGATCGCGCACACGAAACAATTCATGCAGCTTGGCCCGCGCATCGCCTTGTTGCAGCAAAGGCCGATTGCGGTCGTTGCGCAAGCGATGCGCAAGATCGTCTGGGCTGGCGCGCAGATAGACCACCGTACCCCGTTCGTGCAGCGCCTTGCGGTTTTCCGGCCTCAGCACCGCACCGCCCCCGGTAGCGAGCACGATGCCCTCAAGCTGCGTCAGCGCGTCAATGGCACGCGCCTCGATGTCGCGAAACCCCGCCTCACCCAGCCGAGAAAACAGCGTGGAAATCGTGCAACCCTGCTCGCGCTCGATCTCATGGTCGCTGTCGATGAACCGAAGGCCGACTCGTTGCGCGAGCGTGCGACCGACGGTGGTTTTTCCGGCGCCCATGAGGCCAATCAAATAAATACTTTTAATAAAATACCTTTTGATAACGGTAGAGAATTTTTTATCAGCAAAAATCAGTGCGTTAGATCCGCGGAGGTAACAATTTTTGGAGTCAGAAACACCATCAATTCATTTTTGTTATACATTTTACTATTATTCTTGAATAGATTACCAAGAACCGGAATATCCCCCAGCAGCGGCACTTTATCCGTTTGATTCTGCTCTTGCGAAGTATATATACCACCCAGCACCACGGTACCGCCGTTTTCCACCTGGACCTGGGTAGCCACGGTATTGGTATTGATGGAGGGCACACCCGCCGTTGAGGCACCCGGGCTGTCTTTGTGAATCTCCACGTTCATAATTACATTCCCGTCCGGCGTGATTTGCGGAGTGACATCCAAGCTCAAAACTGCCTTCTTGAAAGTCACTGCGGTCGCGCCGCTGGAAGTGGCCTGCTGATAAGGAATTTCAGTCCCCTGTTCAATGGTGGCCTTACTCAAATCGGCCGTGATGACGCGCGGTGAAGAAATGATTTTGCCTTTGCCATCCGCTTCCATGGCCGAAAGCTCAAGGTTGATGAAACGGTTGGCCGCTGCGTTGAAAAGGCTGATGCCTAACGAACTTGGCGTTGCGCCCGCCAACAAACTACCAGCTAAACCAAACGCGGGAAGATTGACAAACTGAGAGTCTGTTACCGTTGCTCCGGTTGCATTATTTTGACCAGTCTGCTGGGAGACACCGAGATAATCACCCGAAACAGAGACTCCAGGTGTATTGCCTCCCGTACCCGGAAGATTGTTGTTCAGAAAACCCAGCTTCACCCCAAGGCTGCGTCCAAACTGATCGCTGGCTTCCACAATCCGCGCTTCGATCATGACCTGGCGCACAGGCTTGTCGATCTTGGCGATGAGTTGGGCGACTTCTTCGAGCTTGGAGGGAATGTCGGTGACAAAAATCTGGTTGGTGCGGGGGTCAGCCAGCACTGTGCCACGCGGGGAGAGGATGCGCGAGGTGGGCGCTGCGGAACTGGACAGGCCGGGCAACAGAACCGGAGAAGGCGTTGCCGTCGCGCCAGACTGCGCGCCCCCAGCGGCGCCCGTCAGCATGGCGACCACGGTAGCGGCTTTCTGGTAGTTGAGCTGGAAGGTCTCTGACTTCACCGGCTCAAGGGCGCTGAGCGATTTTTTCGCCTCGAGATCGGCCTTTTCACGGGCGAGGATTTCGTCTCGCGGTGCGATCCACAGCACATTGCCTTCCTTGCGTTCGCCCAAGCCCTTGGCGCGGAGGATGACTTGCAGCGCCTGATCCCAAGGCACGTCTTTCAGTCGCAGGGTGAGGTTGCCGGTGACGGAATCACTGACCACCACGTTCAGGTGCGTGAAGTCGGCGAACACTTGCAGCAGCGAGCGCACGTCGATGTTCTGGAAATTGAGAGAGAGCTTTTGGCCGTGGAAGCCGGGGCCGTTGCCTTGCACCAAGGCATTCGGGTTGGGCTGGGTGCGACGCAATTCGACGACGAACTGGTCGTCAGCCTGGTAGGCGCTTTGCTCGTAGTCGCCATTGGGCTGAATGACCATGCGCACGTTGTCGCCCATCTGGAAGGTGGTGATGGAGGTGACAGGGGTGGCGAAATCGGTGACGTCGAGGCGACGGCGCAGGTCGGCGGGCAGCGAGGTTTTGAGGAAATCGACAACGATATTCTGGCCCTGTTGGTGAATGTCCACGCCCACCTGATTGTTGGGCAGGTTGACGATCACGCGGCCCGCGCCGTCGGTGCTGCGCTTGAAGTTGATGGCCCGAAGCGCAACTTGATGGGTATTGAGGTTGTCGGCGAAGTGCACGGTCTGGGCTTGCGGAGCCCCCGTGGCGGCAGAAGTCGCGGCTGCTTGTTCGTGCGTGGTATTGAGCAGCACGAGCAGGCGATTGCCATCCAACTGGGTTTTATAGGTGGCAGACTGGCGCAGGTTGAGCACCATGCGGGTGCGGCCCTGGGCCTGCACCACGTTGACCGAACGCAGATTGCCCTGCTCGAAGTTGACGGTCTGGCGATCGAGCGCCGAATCAACGCCGGGAAAATCGAGCACGATGCGAGCCGGCTGGTCGATCACGAAGCCATTGGGCGCGGCGCTCAGAGGCTGCGCCAGATTGACCTGCACCACGGTTTCCGTGCCCTGCCGACTGGCGGTGACGTTCTGGATCGCGTTGCTGGCGGCGTAAGCCGGAACGGCCCCAAGCCCCAATACGACCGCTACGGTCAACAGTGCAGCCCCCAGAAATCCGTTAAAAAGCGGCCGTTTGAAAGGCGTCTTCATTGTGTGCTCTCCTGCAATTGAAGGGTTGCCGGGTGCTCGACCCAATCGCCTGTGGCGTCTTGCACCAGTTCCCTCAAATCGACTTGGCTATCAGTGATTTTGATGATCTTTCCGAAGTGCTGGCCGGCATACTCGCCGACATGCGCCCGGTACAACAGGTTGCCCGCCTTGAGCAGGGCGTATTGCTGCCCTTTGATCTTCACGCTGCCCACCATTTGAATCTGGTCGAGTGAATACGCCTCAAGCGGCTGCTTGGGACGGGCCAGCTCGGCCTGCAGCAGCGGGTTGAGCTGCTGCACCTCCTGCCGCACGCCCACTTCGAGTTTGGTCGAGGAGAACGGATCGGTGCCGATCGTCGGGTCGTAAACGGCAGGAATGAAAGGCTTGGGTGGCTCGATGGGCTTGATGCGCGGGTGCATGCTGGCGCGCTGTTGCGCCATCCACTCGCGCAGGTCTTCATGCTGCTGGCCGCAGCCCGACAGGAGGGCCGCTGACAACAGAGCCGCAGAAATCAGCGGCAAACGAAAGCGCTGAAAGTGCTGATATGGGCTAACGCGGTGCAAACTCATTTCGCCCCTCCCGGTTTTTTCGCCTGCTTGGCCTGGGCGGCGATTTCATCGGCGTCCAGATAGCGGAAGGTCTTGGCCGTGGCGTCCATGACCATCGGGGCGCCGGTCTTGCCCGTATTGGCCGTCAGGCTGATGTTGTTGAGGGTCACGATGCGCGAGAGCTTGGCGATATCGGTGGCGAAGCCCGCCAGATCGGTATAGCCGCCGTCGAGCTTGATCGAAATCGGCAGTTCGGCGTAATAGGGTTTCACATCCACCTGACCCGGTTTGAACAGCTGGAATTGCAAACCGCGGCCAATGCCCGCCTGGTTGATGTCGGAGAGCAGGGCGTCCATTTCGGCCTTGCTCGGCAATTGTTTTTCCAGCAGGGCCACGTATTGCTGCACCTGGGCTTTCTGCGCCTTGAGCAGATCGAGGCTGACGGCCTGTTCGAGTTTGTTCTTGTATTCCTGACGCAAGGTGACTTCCTGCTGCTGGGCCGAGGTGAGTTCGTCACGCGTGCCCGACAGCCAGGCATACCAGCCCAACCCCAGGGTCAGCAAAAAGGCAGCGACATAGACGGTGTTGCGCGGCCAGGCCGGCCAGGCGCCCGGATCGTTGGGGTTGAGCCCGCGGAACTGTGCCGAAATGTCCTGAAACGCGCCGTTCAGGTCGATTTTTGAGAGTTTGGAGGTCGCCATCAGTGTCGCCTCACGAAGGATTCTTGGCCATTGGCGCCGCACCTGAAGTGGCACCCGAGGCGGCGCCCGCCGGCGTGGGCCGCTTGAGGGTGGCGCGCAACTGGAACTGCGCCACGACGCGCGCCGCATTGCCAGCCGCAGCGGGAGCAATCTGCGAGCGGATCTCGATCAGTTCAGGCTTTTCGAGCCAGCCGTCAGGGCGGCTCAGATTGCGCAGAAAATCGGCCACGCGCTCCTGGCTGAGCGCGACGCCCTGAATGAGCACAGTCGCCCCGTCCTGGCGAATCTGCGAGAGCTGAACCCCGGTCGGCGTGTCTTTGGTCAGATCGTCGAACAGGTGCACCGGCAGGTTGCGGTCGGCCTGCAGACCCTCAACCGCATCTTGGCGCGCCCGCAGCGCTTCGATCTCGGCCTTGAGCGAGGCGATGTCCTTGATCTGGCTGTCGAGTTTGGCGTTTTCCGCCTTCAGGAAGTCGTTGCGGCTTTGTTGCTGGGTGATCATTTCACTCAGCACGGTGTAGCCGAGCGCCAGCACCAGCCCGCCCAGCACAATGGAGGCAAAAACTCCCGCATAGAAGGCCTCGCGCCGTTTTTTGCGCTTGGCATCCCGGTGGGGGAGCAGATTGATCAACACGATATTCATGACAGATCCCGTTGCTGCGTCATTGCAGGAAACGCCGCATCGCCAAGCCGCAGCAGGTCAGATAGGACGGCGCCTGACTTCGCAGCTTCTTTTCGCGCACGGATTCGGCAACCGCCATGCCCTCGAACGGGTTGATGACCATGCAGGCCACCGAAGCCGTTGCGGTAATTTTTTCCGCCAGACCGGGCAAGGCCGACGAGCCGCCGGCCAGCAGGATGTAGTCGACCCGGCCAAACGGCGTGGCGCGATAGAAGAACTGCAGCGCCCGCGCGATTTCCTGCGTGAGACTGTCCATATAGGGCGCCAGCACCTGCGTGGCGTAGTCGTCCGGCAGGTCGGCGGCGCGTTTCTTGGCCTCGGCCTCCTCGAGCGAAAAACCGTAGGTGCGGGCGATCATCTGGGTGAGCTGCGCACCACCGAAGGCCTGATCGCGGTCGTAGAGGGTTTCACCGTTGCGCAGAATCTGCAGGCTGGTGGAACTTGCCCCCACCTCGAACAGCGCCACGAGCAAGTCGAGCCCGGCGCGGGGCAGACGCTCAATCAGACGTTGAGCGGCCAGACGCGAGGCGAAGGCTTCGATATCCATCACCACGGGCTTGAGACCGGCCGCCTCGGCAATACCGCGGCGATCATCCACCTTTTCGCGCCGTGAGGCGGCGATGAGCACCTCCTGGTCGCCAGGAGAGGTGCTGCTGGGGCCGAGGACGCTGAAATCGAGCGCCACCTCATCGATAGCGAACGGAATGTACTGGTTGGCTTCGCTTTCGACCTGCACTTCGATTTCTTCTTCGCGCAACTCGCCCGGAAGAACAATCTTTTTAGTGATGACGGCCGACGGCGGCAGGGCCATGGCGACTTGCTTGGCCTTGGTGCCGCTCTTGCGGACGACCTTGCGCACGGCCTCGACCACATCGTCGAGCTTCTCGATATTGCCATCGACCACGGAACCCTTTTCGAGAGGCTCCATGGCGGCGCGCAGCAAGGTGTACTGGCCGCGGTCATCCATATCGAGCTCAACGAGCTTGACGCTGGAACTGCTGATATCCAGCCCGATCATTGGCGCATAGCGCTTGCGAAACAGACTGCCAAATGTGGCCACTGAAGACCCCCCGATTGATTTGCAACATTGTGCGCAAGCTCGTAGGCCAGCTTTTGGTGCACCGAAATGCGTGCCAGCCCCTGTTGGTGCATCAACCTGCACCCCGGTTTGTTTGCGCTACGAACTCAGATTTTTTCTTCGATCCTACCAACAAGTCCTTGATGTACTAACGTGTAAACCCCGGCCCATCCGAAAAACGTTGCAAAACTCCCACGACGGCTAGGCGGTGAGCATTTGTGATTTCTTACGGCACAACGGCGGGGATTTTTATAATTTGCAACAAAATTTTCTTTCCGCCCTCTCCAAGCGTTTGCTCGTGGGTCGTGCGGCTGCCTCCTTCTCCACTGCGCGCAAGCCGCGTAAGCCTCCTGCGGAACTTCGCGTCCGCCCGCCTCGATGAGTTCTTCCTCTACCGCTTCGCCCTCTCCGACGCCGCGCCCGCGCGCTCGCTCTCCCTGGTGGCTGCGCGCCCTGATCGGCCTGGTGGTCACGGTCTTGGGGCTGCTGATCACGGCCGCGCTGGTTGTGGGGTTGGTGCTGGCGCTCAGCTGGCCGCGACTGCCCGACATCTCGGAATTGCAGAACTATCAACCCCAGTTGCCGCTGCGGGTGTATTCGGCGGACAACGCGCTGCTGGGCGAGTTTGGCGAGGAGCGCCGGGTGTTCATGCCCATTGGACAGATTCCCGATCTGATGAAAAAAGCGGTGCTGGCCACCGAAGACGACCGCTTCTATCAGCACGGCGGCATCGATTGGCCCGGGGTGGCTCGCGCGCTGCTGGCGAATCTGGAGCGCTCGCGCAGTCAGGGCGCCTCGACCATCACCATGCAGGTGGCGCGCAATTTTTATCTGTCGCGCGACAAGACCTTCACCCGCAAGTTGTTCGAGGTGCTGCTGGCGCTGAAGATCGAGCAGCAGATGAGCAAGGACCAGATTCTGCAGCTTTACATGAATCAGATTTTCCTCGGCCGCAAGGCCTACGGTTTTGCCGCGGCCGCGCAGGCTTATTTCGCCAAACCGCTCGACCAGCTCTCCCTGGCGCAGATGGCGATGCTAGCAGGTCTGCCCAAAGCGCCCTCGACTTACAACCCCATCAGCAACCCGCAGCGGGCGCGGCAACGTCAGTTGCATGTGATCGCGCGCTTGCAGCAACTGCGCTGGATCACCCCGACGCAGGCGCAACAGGCCCGGGACGAGCCGCTGGCGCTGCGCACCGCGCAGACGGAGGACAATGTGCATGCGGGCTACATCACGGAGACGGTGCGTCAGATGGTGTTCGACCGCTACCACGAAGCCGCCTACACGCGAGGATTGAATGTTTACACGACCATACGCTTGCGCGATCAACTGGCGGCCTGGCGCTCGGTGCAGAGCGGCGTACTGTCTTATGAGTTGCGCCAGCCGTATCGCGGACCTGACGCCTTCATCGATCTACCCAATGCGGTGGACGCGATTCCCGGAGCGATCGAACAGGCCTGCGCCGACCGAGTCGCAGCCGACGACATGGTGTGCAGCGTGGTGCTCAGCGCAAAGCCCGCCGAAGTGAAAGTGATGACCGAGGCGGGACAGATCGTGACCGTCTCAGGCGCGGGGTTGCGGCAGGTGCGCGCACTCGGGCTGTCGGACAAGGCGCAGCCCGCCATCAAGCTGCGCGCCGGCGCGGTGGTGTGGCTGGCGGAGGATGGGCCAGGGCAATGGGTCATCACCCAACTGCCGCAGGTGCAGTCGGCCTTCGTGTCGATGAACCCGAATAATGGTGCCATCGTTTCGATGGTGGGCGGCCTGGACTTCGCTCGCAACAAGTTCAATCACGCCACCCAGGCCTGGCGCCAACCGGGATCGAGTTTCAAGCCCTTCATTTACTCGGCCGCGCTGGAAAAAGGCATCACCCCGCTCACCGTGGTCAACGACGCGCCGATATTTTTCTCCGCGGCGCAGACAGGCGGCGAATCGTGGGAGCCGAAAAATTATGACGGCAAATACGAGGGGCCGATCAGCCTGCGGCGAGCCGTGGCGCAGTCGAAGAATATGGTGGCCATCCGCGTGCTCGACCACATCGGCCCGAAGTTCGCGCAAACCTGGAGCACCCGTTTTGGCTTCGAGGCCAGCCGCCAGCCGCCCTACCTCACCTTGGCGCTGGGCGCGGGCACGGTCACGCCCTTGCAGATGGCACGTGCGTATAGCGTGTTTGCCAATGGCGGCTATCTGCTCAAACCTTTTTTGATCAGCAAGATCACCGATTCCCAAGGGCAGGTACTGTTTCAGGATCGGCCGCAGCAAGCGGGCGATGAAAAACTGCGGGTGATTTCGCCGCGCAACGCCTACGTCATGGACAGTCTGCTGCAGGAGGTCACGCGCTCGGGCACGGCGGCGCGGGCGCAGGCGACGCTCAAGCGCCCTGACCTTTACGGCAAGACGGGCACGACCAACGACTTTCTCGACGCCTGGTTCTGCGGCTTCCAGCCCAGCTTGGTGGGCGTGGCCTGGGTGGGCTACGACACGCCGAAGAAACTGGGCAACAAGGAAACCGGCGGTGCGCTGGCCCTGCCGATCTGGATTCGCTACATGCAGACGGCTTTGCAGAACGTGCCGGTTGCCAGCTATGCGCAACCGCCGGGCATCGTGGTGGAAAACGGCGAGCCGGTGTACAGCAACTTCGCCAATGGCGGCGGGGTTGCCAGCCTCGGACTGGACGCGCCCCTGCCGCCGCCCGAGGTCACGCGGCAAGAGCGCGACTCCATCCTCGACCTGTTCAAAGGCAATTGATCGCTGACGGACTTACAGCGTGGGCAAATCGAGAGGCGGCGCGTCCAGCGTCTGCATGACCCGGTGCAGCGCCGCGCCCAGCGTTTCGCCGGTGCGGGTGTCGCACCAATGGCTGCCGCTCCACACAAAGTGATGCGCTCCGGCGCGCGATGCGAGCCAGACCTGATGCGTGGGCTGCTGCAGGTTGATGATGACCTGATCTCCGCTGTCGAGTTCCAGCCGCAGCACGGAGCCGTCGCGTTTGGAATCGAGGTCAGCGGCGTCGGCGGCCGCTTCGATGGCGGCCAGGGCCTGTTCGGCAATCTGCAGATAACGGGTGTCGTCGAGCGTGTCGGACATGGGGCGGCTGATACACTGATTTTCGATGGACACACAGCTTAATCGACCGCAGCACCTGCGCCCTCTGCTACGCCTGATGGCCGCGCTCGGGGTGGTTGTTTTGCTGGGCGGCTGCGGACAGACCGGCCCCTTGTACCTGCCCACGCCCGCCCCAGCGCATTCAGCCTCTGCCGCGCCGCGCTGAGGGTTGGCTGCCTCGGTTTGCTGCAATTGCTTGCCACGTTTGTTTGCCGCCCTTTTTCGGACGCCTTGATGAAGACCTTGCTCCTCCCTGCCCTGCCTGGGCATCCCCACATCGCCTATGTCGGCTCGACCTTGAAGATCGAGCAAGTCACCGCCTCTGCCGTGGCGGCTGAATTCGGCACCCCGACCTATGTCTATTCGCGCGCCTCGATCGAAGAGGCGGCGCAACGCTATAGCCAAGCGGCGCAGGCCAGCTCGGTGCATGTCGCCCTGCGTTACGCGGTGAAGGCGAACTCCAACCTGGCGGTGCTGCAGCTGCTCGCGCGCCTGGGCTGGGGCTTCGACATCGTTTCGGCGGGTGAACTCAAACGGGTATTGGCTGCAGGGGGCGAAGCGGGCAAGGTGGTGTTTTCCGGCGTGGGCAAGTCGGCCGACGATATGCGCTTTGCGCTCGATGTCGGCGTGGAGTGCTTCAACGTCGAGTCGCCCAGCGAGTTGGCCGCGCTCAACTGGGTCGCACAGGCCGCGGGCAAAGTCGCGCGTGTGGCGCTGCGCGTCAACCCGGACGTCGACGCCGGTACGCATCCCTATATTTCCACGGGCCTGAAAACCAACAAATTCGGCATCTCGCAAGATCAGGCTGCGCAACTTGCGCTGCAGACTGCGCAGTTCGAGCAAGTGCAACTGGTGGGCATCGCCTGCCACATCGGCTCGCAGATCACGACCGTCGAACCCTATCTGGACGCGCTGGACAAGGTGCTCGATCTGGTGGAGCAGATGGAGCGAAAGGGCGCGAAAATCGAGCACATTGATCTCGGCGGCGGTCTGGGCATCCGCTACACCGACGAAACCCCGCCAACGCCGCAGGAGTGGCTGAGCCCGCTGCTAGCGCGCATCTCGGCGCGCGGTTTCGGTCATCGCACCATCGTGATCGAGCCCGGTCGTTCCATCGTCGGCAATGCCGGCGTGCTGCTCACGCGCACCCTGTTTCTCAAATCCACCCCGGTCAAGCACTTTGCCGTGGTCGATGCTGGCATGAACGATCTGATCCGCCCCGCGCTTTACTCGGCCGAGCAGGCCGTCGTCCCTACCGAGCAAAGGGAAGGCAGCGCCTTGAAATACGACATCGTCGGCCCGGTGTGCGAATCGGCCGACTGGCTGGCGCGCGACCGCGCGCTGGTGCTGGCGGAAGGCGATCTGCTGGCCATTTTGTCGAGCGGCGCCTACGGCATGGTGATGGCGTCCAACTACAACAGCCGCGGCCGACCTGCCGAAGTCATGATCGACGGCGCCACCGCCACGCTGATTCGCCCGCGCGAAACGCCCGAACAACTCTACGCCAGCGAACGGCTCTTGCCCTGATTAGTGACCTGCTTGCCGACCTGATTGCCGACCTGTTTTCCGGTCGGATCGTTGCTCTGATCATCGACAGCTCTTGCGCGGTGCAGTTGAGTGCGTCGGGCCAGCGCCGCCCGCCAGGCCCACCACAGCCGCAGCCCCAGCAGCAGCGCGAGAATCAGCGCATAGACCGTGGGGCTGGCGGTATTGTTCTTCGCCAGCTTGCCCCACCAGAAGTGGAACACCGCCACCACACCGACCCCATAAACGAGACGGTGCAAGGCCTGCCAGCGGCGGGCGCCGAGACGGCGGATCATGCCGTTGGTGGAGGTCAGCGCCAGCGGGGTCATCAGCAATAAGGCGGTCATTCCGGCGAGCACAAAGGGATGTTTGACCACATCGCGCAAGGCCATGTCAACGCTGAAACCGTTGACCAGCCCCAGCCACGCGGTGAAGTGCAGCAGCGCGTAGAAAAACACGAACAAACCGAACATCCGCCGAAAGCGCGCCAGCTCGGCCCATCCGGTGAGCTTGCGCAAGGGCGTGACCGACAGGGTGATCAGCAGCAGTCGCAGCGCCCAAAGGCCGGTGGTCCAGATCACGGTCTGTTCCGGGTTGGGCCCCAGATCGTTGGTCCAGCCACGCCAGAACAAACCGGCGAAAGGCAGCAGACACAGCACGAACAACAGCGGTTTGACCGCTCGGCTGCGCAAGACCTGGCGTGGCAGAGAGAGCGACGACGCGGCAGTCATAGCGCTCAGAAAAACTTTTTCAGATTCATGCCCTGATACAGGCTGGCGACCTGCGCGCCATAGCCGTTGAACAGTTGCGTGGGAATGCGCGGCGCGAACAAGCCGCCGAAGGCGCCGCCCTGGCCGATCATGCGTTCATTGGCCTGGCTCCAGTTCTGCGGGCTCACGTCGGGGTTGACGTTGGAGTAGAACCCGTACCACTGCGGCACGGCTCGCATCCATGAAGTGACGGGCTGTTTTTCCACCAGCCGAATCTTGACGATGGACTTGCCGCCCTTGAACCCGTATTTCCAGGGAATGACCATGCGCATCGGCGCGCCGTCCTGATTGGGCAGCACTTCGCCATAAAGGCCAAACGTGAGCAGGGTGAGCGGGTGCATGGCCTCGTCCATGCGCAGCCCTTCGAGATACGGCCATTGCAGAATGGGGTCGTTCTGTCCCGGCATCTCCGCCGGGTCGAGCAAGGTGATGTATTCCACATACTTGGCGTTGCCCGTGGGCTCGACGGCCTTGAGCAGGTTGGAGAGCGAATAGCCCAGCCAAGGCACCACCATCGCCCAACCCTCGACGCAACGATGGCGGTAGATGCGCTCTTCCATCGGCGCGAGCTTGAGCAGATCGTCGATGCCGAAGGTGCGCGGCTTGTGCACCTCGCCCTCCACCACCACGGTCCACGGCCGGGTGGTCAGACTGCCGGCATTCTGGGACGGATCGCTCTTGCTCGTACCGAATTCGTAGAAATTGTTGTAGGTCGTGACGTCCTTGTAAGGCGTCGTCGCCTGCGTGGTGGACAGGGCGGTGTTTTTTTGCGCGGCCAGCGCAGGCAACTTGCCCGGTGCGGGCAGGCCGCCGTGCACAGGTGTTGCGGTCGCCTGCGCACGATGTGCAGTGAGCGCCGCCACGCCTGCCGCGGCGCCGACTCCGGCCGCCGCGAGAAAGTGCCGACGATCCTTATAGACTTCTTTCGGCGTGATTTCCGAAGAATGCGGGTGTTCGAAACCTTGGTCTTGACGCTTGCTCATGATGCGCTCCTGTGCGGCGGGCTGGTATGCCGGTCGATAGACGGCAGATCGGGCGACCTTATTCCATCGCGACAGCGGGTAGTCGCTGCAACACGCCGAGCCTTACAGTGCGAGCCCATCCCCGCCTGCTCTGAGGGGATTGGGGTGTGAAGAAGGTCTTTCTTCATGGCTACTTCCAATAAAAAAGGCCCCGAAGGGCCTTTTTTACGTCGCTAGTTCATCTCACAGCTTGCCGTAGGAATGCAGGCCCGAGAGGAACATGTTCACGCCGAGGAAGGCGAAGGTGGTGACCAGCAGGCCGGTCAGCGCCCACCACGCGGCAACCTGACCGCGCAGACCCTTGATGAGGCGCATGTGCAGCCATGCGGCGTAGTTCAGCCAGACGATCAGCGCCCAGGTTTCCTTCGGGTCCCAGCTCCAGTAGCCGCCCCAGGCCTCGGCGGCCCACAGGGCGCCCAGAATGGTGGCGATGGTGAAAAAGGTGAAGCCGATGGCGATGGACTTATACATCACGTCATCCATCACTTCCAGCGAGGGCAGATGCGAGGCGATGCGACGACGGCCATACAAAATACCGGCCACGATCAGCGCCGAGACACCGGCGAACACGCCCCAGTACTCGGAGATGCCGCCCTGACGGAACACCAGCGGCTCGAAGAACATCACAAAGCCGATCAGCCACAGCGGCGTGAGCTTCCACAAGGAAGTCTCATTGGCATGGGTCTTGATGAGGTAAGCGAAGCCGACCATGGCCGCGATGGCGAAGGTGCCGTAACCGATGAAGTTCGCCGGGACGTGCAACTTCATCCACCAGCTTTGCAGCGCAGGCACCAGCGGCTGAATTTCGTAGGCGTTTTGCACCATGCTGTACCACAGCAGGAAGCCCACCGCGGCGCTGACCACCAGCATGGCGAAGGCGCCCATACTGCGGGTCTTGTATTTCTGCTCGAAATACAGATACAGAATGGTGGTCAGCCAGGAGAACAGCACGAACACTTCATACAGATTCGACAGCGGGATGTGGCCGATGTCCGGCCCGATCTGATAGCTCTCATACCAGCGCATCATGGTGCCGACCAGCGCCATGGTGATGCCCACCCAGGCCAGACGCGAACCGAAGTACTGCGAGAAATTGGACTGCCAGCCCTTGGCGTCGCGCACCATGCCGTCGCCGCCGCCAACCATCGCCCCGCCTCCGCCGGCCAGCGCCATGCCTGCTGCGGTATTCTGCGCCGGGCCGGTGAACATGCCGAACCAGTAGGCTGCGGTGCTCAGGAACATCAGGAACGCCATCCACAGAATCGCAGACTGGCTGGCGAGGAAGTACTTGAGGAAAAACACCTGTTCACTGCGCGCCAGCACGGCGTGCCCATCCGGCCCCTGATACAGCCAGATGCCGAAGAGCGACAGGCCCGTGACGACAAGCGCCAAATTCTTGATGGCCGTCCACCCCCAGCCGAGGAACATCAACGTCGTCGTCGCTCCCAGGAAAATGAGCTTGACGTAATAGTTCATGTTCTGGCCGTACTGGCTCAGCACATACGCATCACCACCGGCGATGAGCAGTAGAAAAATCCAGTCATACATGGTGCGTCGGCGCAAGTAAGCACCGATGCCGTTCTGGCGCGGAGGTTCCGAACTCTTGGAGTTCAGTGGCAAGCTATGGGATTTGCTGGCAAGTTCCATGGCGGGTCCCTATTCAGGTCGAGGCAGTGTCCGGCGATTGTGCTTTCGCCGGGTCGGGTGATGCTACGCCCAGACTGGCTGTGCGCAGTGTTTCAAATTCCTTCTTGTATTCCATGGTGCGACGGTTGGTGCTCATGGCCATGAGGGTGTCGCTGCCGCCGTCTTCCCGGTCTTTCACCAAAAACCAGACGCGGCGTTCACGGATGTAAAGCATGGCAAATACGCCGAGAATGAGCAAGACCGCGCCGGTATAGACCACAACCTTGCCAGGGGCGCGCGCCACCTGGAAGATGCTGGCCTGGATCTGCTTGTAATTGGTCATCTGCAGATAGAGCGGCGACGGATAGAAAAAGGTGTCGGACAGGGCGAGTACGGCCGAGTCGAAGAATTTTTCATGCGCCGGGTCTTGAGTGACCGGCTTTTCTCCATGATTTTCGCGGCTGATCTGCCAGAGCTGCCACAGCGTGCCGTTCAGAATGCGCACGAACACGTCGGAGGCCTGCTGCTGCTTGTCTTGCGGCACGGCGGCTTCGAGATACTGCGCCAGCGCGGGCAGGCCGCCGGGCGCCTGAACCACCGGCTTGCCGGTTTTGGGATCGTTAGGAATTTCACCCGCAAAAATATCCAGCGTGCGCGAGGCGGTTACCAGGAGTTGATTTTTCAGCTCGGCAGTCGCGTCTGGCGGCAAAGAGGCGGCGACGTACTGGGCTGCGGCCTCCTGACGATCTTTCGAGTTGAACAAGGCGGCGCGGAACCGCATCCAGCCGTCGATGGAATCATTGCTGTCGGCCGGTATGCGCAAATATTTGTAACCCGCGTCGAGCGAACCGCGCTCCCCGGCGAGGAACACCTTTTCGCCATTGAGCTCAACCGGCAACATGTAGTTGAAATACTCGTGCGCCTGACCCGAAGCATCGCGAATCTTATAGATCACTGCGGGGCCGATGTTCTGCAGATGCCGCTCACCCGGCGCAGCCACAGGTGCGCCCAGGTGCCGATCGAAGCCGGACATGAAGGATTGCTCCTTGGGTTTGACGCCGGTCATCTGCGCCGGGCTCATGTCCTGCACGTTGAAGATTCGCAGTTCGGTGAACTCGACCTGCATGCTCTGCGCCCCATTGCTGAGCTGGCGATCCGAGCCCACGGTGCCGGTCAGATCGAAGGTCTTGTCGCTGGGGCCGTGCATCGGCCAGGCCTTGAGGAACAGTTCAGATCCGCCATCGGCGAAGCCCGACTGGAAGATGGTGACGCCGTCATACGTCAACGGATGGTTGACCTCGATCTTCGCCGGAAAGCTCTTGCCCGAGCGGGGATCGGTGATCACCACATCGCTGGCGAACAAGCGCGGCATGCCGGTGGAATAGAAGTCGATGTTGAACTTTTTCAAATGGATGTTGAACGGCAGCGGCTGCAGCAACACGCCGTCGCCCATGCTGAGCACCGCCATATTCGATTCGCCGCCATCGGGAATCTGCAGATTGCCGCGAAAGGTCGGGTTGTGCACCGACAGCTTGTTGATCTCGGGCACCTGCGACAACAGCATATTGGCCTTGAGCGGCTCTTTGCCGAACATCCACATCTGCGCCTTGATCATCATGTCGCCATCGAACAGCGCACCTACGCAGATCAGCACGAATGCGGCATGCGCCAGCACATAACCAATGCGGTTGATGCCTCCGGTCTTCGCAGCGATCATGGTGGCGCCCGCACCGCCCTCCTGCGCCGCAGGACGCTCCTGCACCTTGAACTTGTAGCCGTGGCTCTTCATGACGCCCGTCAAATGCGCCACGGTGGCCGCGCGGCCATCGGTGAACGTGGTTTCGCCACGCTCGTGGAAGTGGCGCATGCTCTGCTCGCGCATCCCCTCTTTATAGGTCTTCAGATCGGTGATGATCTTGGGCGTATTGCGGATCAGGCACAGGCTGGTGGACACCACCAGAAAGGTCAGGATCAGCAGGAACCACCAGGAGGAATAGACGTTATATAGCTCGAACTTGCGGAACACTTCCGCCCAGAACGGCCCGAACTGGTTGATGTAATTGTTGTAGGGCTGTCCCTGGGTGAGCACCGTGCCGATGATGCTGGCGACGGCGACGATCACCAGCAGCGCAATGGCGAAGCGCATCGACGAAAGCAGTTCGACAAAGGCGCGCCAGGCGCGTGAGCCGTGCTGCAGCTCCCAGCCGGAGGTACTCAGAGTGGTGTTGGGAACTGGCGATGGGGTGGCAGACATACGGTGGGAAACTTGGCGCAGCGAACGAGGAGCGAACGATGGGAAATCGGTAGGCCAGACTTCGATCAATCAGACCGCCCTGCGGCACGCCGCAAAAGGGTAGGTGGACAGCATCGAAGACAGGTGTGACAGAGGCAATAGCTTGAAAAGATCAACGAACCAATATAACAAAACGGAAAAACCTCAAATTTGATATCCCACAGGCCAGAGGTGTCATGCGCCGAACCGGAGAGAGCGTGGTTTTCGGCTGAACGAACAGCTGTTCGTTCCGGATCATTTCAACTCAGCCCGGCCCAAACCATCAGACCCCCTACTCTCACCCTTGGTCTCGCCGTAGGACAGAGCATGCCCGGCGGGCGAAAGTTCCGGTAACAGAGCGTATCGGTCGCCTTTCGGCTGGTGGCGCGGCCCGATTCAGCGCGGCAACTCGGACGGAGCGCGCAAGCCAGCCGCATACTCGGCCACGGCGGTGATCTGCTTGTCGGTCATGCGAGAGGCGATATCGTGCATTTCCGGGCTGTTGGTGCGGCGGTCGTTACGGAACATCTGCAGTTCGGTTTCCAGATAACCCAGCCACTGCCCGCCGATACGCGGATAGCGCGAAGGCATGCCCGCGCCGCCCGGGCCGTGGCACGATACGCACGCCGGTACGGCCCGGTCGGGAATGCCCGCCATCCAGATCGCCTGGCCGAGTTTCAACTCTTTTTTGTCGGCAAAGGCCACCCCGGGCTTGAAGGTCTGGCGGCTGTAATACAGCGCGACATCTCGGATTTGCGCGTCGGTCAGCGTTGCCGCCATGCCATTCATGATGGCGTTGACCCGCGCCGGGTGTTTGGCGCCCTTGGCGATGCGATAGTCGTGCAGCTGCTTGACCAGATAGTCGGCATGCTGCCCGGCCAGTTTGGGAAATTCGGTCGAAGTAGCGTTGCCGTCGATGCCGTGGCAGGCAGCGCAGGTCTGCGCCACCTTGGCGCCCGCCTGAAGCTGCGCCGGCGTGGGCGCGGGAAAGGAAGTTTCGCTGACACTGGACGCCGTAGCCGCCGGGGCGTCTGCGCCCCACGATGGAGCAGACGCCAGCGACAGGCCGGCAAGAGTCAAGACAACGCGCACTGCAACCGAAGGGGTAGGCATGAAAGCGATCCATCAGAAATTCGCCCGCGCCGGACTAACAGTGACAAACAGCGACAATGCACTGCGCCGCGCGGCTCGGACACCGGCGAGAGCGCAGCCCTTTGCTGCACCCGGCCAGCCTGTTTGCACAAGATGGCGCATCCTACCGATACATAAGTTATGGCGAATATAGGGAATTCCAGCAGGTCAACCCCCCCGCAGGTGCGTTTCAGCCCCTTGCTCCACAGTGCGCGCTTTATGGTGACGAGTTCTTCGATGGAGAATCTGCCCGTTACCGGGCTGCCCGAAATCGCTTTTGTCGGCCGCTCCAACGCGGGCAAATCCACGGCGATCAACACCCTGTGCCAGCAGCGGCAACTGGCGTTCGCCTCCAAAACGCCCGGCCGTACCCAGCACATCAATTTTTTCGCCGTCGGCCCTAAAGACTCACCCAGCGGATTGCTGGTCGATCTGCCGGGCTACGGCTATGCGGCGGTGGCCAAAACCGACAAAAAGCGCTGGCAATTGTTTCTCGCCCAGTATCTGGCCGAGCGCGGGCCGCTGGTCGGGCTGATTCTGCTGGCCGATTCGCGCCTGGGGCTGACCGAAACCGATCTGAGCCTGCTGGCTTTCATGGCCCCGGCCAGCGTGCCGCTGCATGTGCTGCTGACCAAGGCCGACAAGCTCAACCGCCAGGAGGGACAGCGCGCCGCGCAGGCGGCACGCGATCAACTCGCGCAGCACGCACAAGCGGTGGGCATGACGGCGCCGATTTCGCTGCAACTGTTTTCAGCCACCAAGCTGTCGGGCGTTGAATCGGCGTCACAACTCATTGAAAGCTGGCTGGAGGAGGCTGCGAGGCCGACAGAAGGTTCCGAATCCGAGCGGGAGTCCGGCGCGGCGAGCGAGCTCACGGACGACCCAGAGTGAGATAGAAGTTGACTTTCTGCCCTGGCGCCTTGCCCAGGCCGAAATACACCGGGCCCAGCGGCGTATCGGTGCCGAGATACACACTGGTGCTCGAACGCAGATCGCTCAGGCTGACCTGCGCGCGCTGCGCCCAGGTGTTGCCGCGCTCGTAGGCCAGACCAAGATAGGCGGCGCCGCCAAACAATCCGGGCGTGACCAGTTCGTAGCGATAGCCAATGCGGCCATAGATCAGGTAGTTGCCGATGAGTTGGCCCTCGCGATAGCCGCCCAGCGCGTCGAAGCCGCCGAGCGATAGGTAGTCGAGATTGAGCAGCCCGGCACGGTCGCGGAAGCTGGCCACCCGGGCCGCCACCTCCACGGTGTGCCGCCCGAAGCTGGCGACGTCCTGCCCGGAGAGGTCGATGCGGTCGTAATTGGCATCGCTGCCCAGCGCGGTGCGGGCGAAAAACAGCTCGCCCCGCCCGCTCCAGCCTTTGCGGGGAAAGTAGGCATGATCGAGCCGGTCGGCCAGCACCAGCAGCCGCATGCCGCCTTCGCGCAGCAGGGCGCTGCTGTTGTTCAGCGGTGGCGCCCCGAGCAAATAGGTGCCGTAGATGTTCGCCCGGCTCAGACCGGCGCGCAATTCGCCGTAGTCGCCCAGGGGCACGCCCAGATCGAGGCCCACGCGCTGCGTGGTGAGACGGTAGCGCAGCACGGGGTTGTTGCCGGAATACACATCGACGGGCCGCGCGTCCAGATCGAGATAAGGTGAGACGAACAGCCAGCCGCCGCGCGTGATGGGCTGATATAGCTCGGACATCCAGCGGTTGCGCCAGCCGATCTGCAGATCGTTGCGCCACTCGCCGCCCAGACTGTTGAGCCAGGGCCGCCGCTGCGAGAGCTGCAGCGAAAACCGCGACTGGTTGCGCAGATCGGTATAGAGCCCGAGCCCGAAGCGCAGATAGTTGGGGCCCCAGGGCTTGTCCTGCAGGCGATATTCGAGCACCTGTCCGCGCCGACCGGAGACCAGGCGGTAATCCACCCGCGAAAAATCGCCGCTGCCGAAGAGACGATCGACATCGGTGCGCACTTTGTCGAACTGCAGCGGCTCGCCGGGCTTTTGCTCCAGCCGGGCTTTCAAGGTTTGATCGATGCCCGCAGACAGCCCGCGCACTTCCACCCCGGCCAGCGGCGCGTTGAACTGCAACTGTGCCACCAGCGACTGCGCCCGGCGGGCGAAGGCGTCGCGCCACTGCGCGTACTGCGCGGGCGGCAAGGCCAGCGGTTCGAGCTGCGCGCGGGCGGCCATCACCGCGTCATAGCCGATTTTGATGGCGCGGTCGCCCGCCTGAAAATCGAGCGAGGACAGGTCGCCGAGGTCGGGCGAGATGAGCACGTCGCCCGGCTTGAGCGTGGCGATCTGTGCGCGGATGTTCTGCTCGATCAGAATATTGATCATCTGCGAGGTCAGCCCGACGATGTTGTCGAGCGACTCGCGCGACGCCAGCGGCGTGCCGATATTGATCGCCACCACATGCTGCGCCCCCATGTCGCGCGCCACATCCACCGGCAAGTTGTCCACCAGTCCGCCATCGCCCAGCAAGGCACCGCCAAACTCGGTGGGCGGAAACACCCCCGGCACCGACATGCTCGCGCGCAGCGCCGTGGCCAGCACGCCCTGCTGCAGGATGACCTTCTTGCCCGTCACCATATTGGTCGCCACGGCGCGGAAGGGAATCGGCAGATCGTTGAAATCGCGCACGGTCAGCGCGGGCAGGGTGAGGTTGGTCAGCACCTGCTCAAGCTGGGTGGTGTTGACCGCCGCGTTGGGAAACTGCACCTGTCCGTGATCGCTCAACCCGAACTCGATGCCGCCGGGCATTTGCTCGTCGGCCCGTTTGCGGCGGAAGGCCAGCCCTTCGCGCGCCGGGCGACTGGAGAGCACGCTGGCCCAGTCCATGCCCGAAACCTGACTGCGCAGCACATCCACCGACACGCCCTCTGCATACAGCCCGCCGATGATGGCGCCCATGCTGGTGCCCGCGATGCAGTCGATCGGCACGCGCAGTTGCTGCAAAGCTTGTAGCGCGCCGATGTGCGCCAGCCCCCGCGCCCCGCCACCCGAGAGCACGAGACAGGTCTTGCCGGGCACGACGATGGGGGCGGGTGCAGGGGCAAGCGCGGGCGCGGAAGGTGTTTGAGCGGCGGCAGGCAGCAGCGACAAGCCGCCGACGACCAGCACCCCGATCAGGCACGCAGCCGCCGCGCCCCGAATCCGCCTGTAGCCCGGAAATTGCCGCATGCGAACTTTCTCGGCCCTTACCTGGCACTCAGGCCAAAGCGTTTCCGCAAGAGCCGCAAAACCGATCTTCCGGAGCCGTCTGTGTGCCACATTGCGAACAGAACCGCCCTTTCAGCGACGGCGTCGTCGAGGCAGATTCGGCGGCCTGCGCGGCGGGCATCAGCCCCAGGGCCTGGGCGGTCGCCGCGGGCAGCACCGCGGCCGACTCCGCGCCGCCGCCGAGCAACTGATTGAACTTCCCGATATGCGCCGCGCGCTCCGCATCGAGGCTGGACTGCGGCGCGATCAAGGTGGGGCGCTCCTGGCCAAAGCCGCGCAACTCGCCCGCCATGCCACGCGCCACGTCGGGCAGCCCGCGCATGGCCAGCACCTGTCGCGGGCCGGTGCGCTCGAACAGCACGGTGTCGATCTCTGACGCCCAGACCCGCAAGGTCATGGCCTCGATGTTGATGACGTCTTTTTCCGTCTTGAGCCGATCGGCCAGCACATTGCCCATTTCCATGCGCGCCGATTCATAGCTGCCCTGAATATCGACCCAGATCACGGTGGAACGAAAGTCGTAGCCCCCCCACAGCGCATACACCGCCGCCACGCTCAGCCCCGCCCCCAACAGCGCCGCTGCGGCTAAATAGAGAAACAGATTTTCGATGCGGTAGGGGTTGGGCAGATTCAGCGCCTGACTTCGGTCGGAAAATTCGTAACTCATGGCAATGGATTGGGTGGATGTTGGCAGGCGATTTTCCGGCTTTCCGGCTTCGTTTACTTGAGCCGATGACCGCAGCTACCGCAGAACACATCATCGGGTTGCACGGCGGCGCCGCAGGCGGGGCAATGTGTGGTGTCGGCCGACTGGGCGGTGGAAGTCGGCTCCGGTGACGGTGCAGAAGGTTCGGCCGGAGGAGCTGCGGGTGGCGGAGGAACCGACGGAGCCGGGGGCGGCGGCGCGACAGGTGCGGGGCGTGGCTTGTAGTCGTCGAGCTTCTGTTTGAACTGGGCCAGCTTCTGCCCAATCTGCTCAGACCCAGCCGACTCCACGCCTTCACTCACCGCCCGGTACACGAAGATCATGCCCAGCACATAGATCAGGCTCACCACCGACCAGGCGAGAAACCACACCAGGCCGATCGACAGGCCCGCGCCGCCCATGCCCGCGCCGCCCAGCGCCACACCTTCCATGCCGCGCATGCCACCGAAGCCACCGAAGCCCCCCATACCGCCCATACCGCCGAAGCCCCCCATGCCCATGCCGCCGAAACTGCCCGCGGCAAAAAATCCGCCGACGAACATGCTGCCCACGAACACCACGGCAAAAATGAACGCCACAGCCGGGAACACCAGCAGCCCCAGTACCAGAAAGTGCATGAACACTTCCAGCGGCCGCTGGGTGACGATGCCCACGGCGCGCGACAGGCTGGCGATGAAGCCCTCGCCATGCCAGACCGCCGCAATCATCAGCGGCCCGGCGAGCAGCAGCACGGCGTAAGCCAGCGCCACCACCACGACCAAAGGCCCGCCGAGGAGAAAGCCGAGAAACCCGCCAATGCCCGGAATGCGGCCGAACAGCGACAGCAGATAAGCCGCCAGCAGAATCACGCCAAACCCCAGGCCAAGCAGAATCAGCAGCCCGATGACATAGAGCGCCGCCTGCACCCCGCCCAGAAACGCCGGGGCGAAACCGCGGATCGGCTGGTCATACGCCTGATCGACCAGCATCAGCCCGCTGGCATTCATGCCCACGATGATGATGATCGCGCCCAGCAGCCCCATCAGCATCGATACTGCGGCGCTGCCCGAGCTCATGCCCGCCGCCGCGCCGCCGCTGATGGCCAGCCCGCCGAGCACGAAGCTGCCCGCCAGCATGGCCAGCGCGCGCCAGTTGTGCAGCGCCTCGTAGCTGCGCAGCAGCACGCCGAGGTTGTTGGTGGTTTTCACGGTCATGATGTCCTCCCTGGACGGTGGTGAAGTTTGGTCGGGTCAAACCCGGTACACGCTCTTACGGATTGTTTTGTTCCGACGAATTTGGGCATTCGGGAATCTTGCCCCACAGCGGATCGGGCGACAGCGGCGCGCCGCAATACTTCCAGCGCGTTTCCTGAATGCAGAGTTGCTGGGTGAAAAAGTTGCCCTTGGTCTGACAGGCTGCTAGCGCGGCGCGCAGGGCTTCGACCCGTCCCGTCGGCTTGGGTGGTGCGGCGTGAGGCACGGGCTCTGCGACGGACGCGCGGGCCTGCGTCGGCTGAGGCGCTGGCGCCGCAGGGCGCGCAGGCGCAGCAACGGGCGCAAAGGTCTCCGGCTGGGCCTGACGCTGCGGCACCGCCGGAGCAGGCGTGGCCGTGCTGGGCTTGCGCACGACAGGCTCAGGCTTGGGTGCGACCGCAGGCGGCGCCGACGCCGCCGTCGGTGTGGTCGGCACGGCCTGCGACGCTGGGGCAGGCGCGGCCGCAGCGGTGCGGGATGCACTCGCCGCCGTTGGCTGAGCCGGGGCCGACGCCGCAAACGCCGCCTCGCTCGCACCTACGGAAGCGCCCGTCTTGTCTTGCTGCGGAGGTTGCATCGACCACCACAGCCCTCCCCCGCCTATGAGCAGCAGCGCAATCACGCCCGTGGCGATACCGCCGATGAGAAACGCGTTGCTGCCCTTCACCGGCTGCTGGGCGCCTTGGCCGCGCCCGGATCGAGGCGATTGATCGGGCGAGGCACTGCGGGGCGGCGGCGCGGCGCGGGCCGCCTGTGCACGCTCGCGTATTTCCGCTTCCAACCGGGCCGTGGCGGCAAGGCGCTCGGCCTCGCGCTGCGTGCGCTCACGCTGCGCGGTCTGTTCGGCTTCTCGCGCAGCCGCAGCCGCGGCGGCTTCTTTCTCCGCCTGCTGCTGTTTCGCGCGCTGCAGTTGCGCCTGGGCCTGCGCTTGCCGATCAGCGGCCTCCTGCGCCTGTCGCTCGGCTTGCCGCCGGGACTGCTCGGCCTCGGCTTCGGCCCGTCTCGCCTCTTCAGCCCGGCGCGCCTCTTCGTCTCTCAATGCCTGTGCATCGCGCTGCACCTGAAGTTGCGCCGCCTGAAGTTGTGCCGCCTGCTCGGCTTGCTGGCTCGCCTCATTCTGAGGATGGGGAGCAGCGGCCTCTGGGGGCTGCATCGGCTTGACCTGAGTCGGCAACAACGCGCCGCACTGTCGGCAAAACTTGGCGTTTTCTTGGTTCTGCGTGCCGCATTGGGTACAAAAACGTGGCATGTTGGCCCCCAGATCGAAATGGCAACGATCTTAGCGAGAGCGTTGACAGCTTCATGCGTTTTTCATGACAAAAAAGCCCGCCATCCTTACGGATGGCGGGCTTGCGTTGCAGCAGGCTGCTGAACGGGACCTGGAATTACATGCCCATGTCGCCCATGCCGCCCATGCCGCCGCCGGGCATGGCGGGTGCGCTCTCGTCCTTCGGCGCCTCGGCCACCATGCACTCGGTGGTCAGCATCAGGGCCGCCACGGAGGCGGCGTTCTGCAGCGCGGTGCGGGTGACCTTGGTCGGGTCGAGAATGCCCATATCCAGCATATCGCCGTAGGTGTCATTGGCGGCGTTGAAGCCAAAATTGCCCTTGCCTTCAAGCACCTTGTTGATCACCACGCTGGGCTCGCCACCGGCGTTGGCAACGATTTCGCGCAGCGGCTGTTCAATGGCACGCAGCACGATCTTGATGCCAGCTTCCTGATCGTGGTTGTCACCCTTGATCTCGCCTGCGGCCTGACGGGCACGCAGCAGCGCCACGCCGCCGCCAGCCACAATGCCTTCTTCCACCGCAGCGCGGGTAGCGTGCAGGGCGTCTTCGACACGAGCCTTCTTCTCTTTCATTTCCATCTCGGTGGCGGCGCCGACCTTGATGACGGCCACGCCGCCAGCCAGCTTGGCCACGCGCTCTTGCAGCTTTTCGCGGTCGTAATCAGAGGTGGCTTCTTCGATCTGGATGCGGATCTGCTTGACGCGCGCTTCGATGTCCGCGGCCACACCAGCGCCGTCGATGACGATGGTGTTTTCCTTGCCCACCTCGATGCGTTTGGCCTGGCCCAGATCGGCCAGCGTGACCTTCTCCAGCGTCAGGCCGACTTCTTCGGCGATGACCTTGCCGCCGGTCAGGATGGCGATGTCTTCCAGCATGGCCTTGCGACGGTCACCGAAGCCCGGTGCCTTGACGGCCACGGTCTTGAGGATGCCGCGGATGCTGTTGACCACCAGGGTAGCCAGCGCTTCGCCGTCCACGTCTTCAGCGATGATCAGCAGCGGACGGCTGGACTTGGCCACTTGCTCCAGCGCGGGCAGCAGGTCGCGGATGTTGGAGATTTTCTTGTCATGCAGCAGCACGAACGGGTTGTCGAGCACGGCAACCTGTTTGTCCTGGTTGTTGATGAAGTAGGGCGACAGATAGCCACGGTCGAACTGCATGCCTTCGACGATGTCGAGTTCGTTTTCCAGGCTCTTGCCGTCTTCGACGGTGATCACGCCTTCCTTGCCCACCTTGTCCATCGCCTCAGCGATGATCTGGCCGACATTCGCGTCGCTGTTGGCCGAGATGGAGCCGACCTGCGCGATTTCCTTGGTGTTGGAGCAAGGCTTGGAGGCCTTCTTCAACTCTTCGACCAGCGCGGTGACCGCTTTGTCGATGCCGCGCTTGAGGTCCATCGGGTTCATGCCGGCGGCCACATACTTCATGCCTTCGCGCACGATGGCCTGGGCCAGCACGGTGGCGGTGGTGGTGCCGTCACCGGCGTTGTCGGAGGTCTTGGAAGCGACTTCCTTGACCATCTGCGCGCCCATGTTCTGCAACTTGTCCTTCAGCTCGATTTCCTTGGCCACGGACACACCGTCCTTGGTCACGGTGGGGGCGCCGAACGAGCGCTCGAGCACCACATTGCGGCCCTTGGGGCCCAGGGTCGTCTTGACAGCGTTGGCGAGAATGTTCACGCCTTCCACCATGCGGGCGCGGGCGTCCGCACCAAAAATCACGTCTTTTGCAGCCATTGAAATTCTCCGTAAATTTGCAGTTGAAGCAGGAATCAGATCACGCGAATGACGTGAATTACTTCTCGATGACGGCCATCAGGTCGTCTTCGCGCATCACCATCAGTTCGTCGCCGTCGACCTTGACGGTCTGACCGGCGTACTTGCCGAACAGCACGCGGTCGCCCACCTTCACTGCCATGGCCACCAGCTTGCCCTGGTCGTCATGCTTGCCCGGCCCCACGGCCAGCACTTCGCCTTGATCGGGCTTTTCCGCCGCGCTGCCCGGGATCACGATGCCCGAGGCGGTAGTGGTTTCTTGTTCGATACGCTTGACCACGACACGGTCATGCAGAGGGCGCAATTTCATGCAAATCTCCTGAAGTTTGTGGAAAACCGGGCGCCTGCTCGGAGCCCAATGACAAACCGCCTCCCGGACGATGCCCGGAACTGACGGCCAGAAACTCATTTTGAAGGCGCGTACATGACAGTGCGATGAAGCCGTTGTTAGCACTCACCTTCAACGAGTGCTAATTATAGGGACGGACTTTCGGGTTTCAAGAGCCAGCGCACAAACCCTGCAAGCGGAGGTGATCGCCAAGAAGTCCGCCGAGAGGTCGCCCGCCGCCTCAGTGCCCAGCCAACCGTGTCACCAAATGTACGTAAGGTAAATGTTGGAAAGAATCGACCGTTCGTCGCCAGATTCACACCGTTCGTCGGCTCGCTGCGGCAGTTTGTGCAAAGCAATTCCACAATGCGCGCAAGGAGAGTTCATCCATGCAGCGCAACCGCGGTTTCACCCTGATTGAACTGATGATCGTCGTGGCGGTCGTCGCCATTCTGTCGGCCATCGCCATTCCGGCCTACACCAGCTACGTTACTCGCAGCAAGCTGACCGAGGCGTTCTCGAACCTCTCCAGCATGAGCGTGGCCCTGCAGCAGTACTACCAGGACAACCGCACCTATGTTGGCGCTCCCATCTGCGCGACACCGCCCGCCGGAAAGGATTACCAGTTCAGTTGCCCCACCCTGACGGCGACGACTTTCACCCTCACCGCCACGCCGACGGGCGGCCTCGTCGCACCCAGCTACGCCATCGACCAGGACGGCAATAAATACACCACCAGCGTGCCCGCCTCAGGCTGGGTCATGCCACCCGGAACCAGTTCCCCGCCTTTGCCTGCTGGAACCACATCAAACGGCTGGGCGCGCGATCAATCCGGAAACACCTGACATGTCCCTCATCAAGTCACGTCAGACGGGCTTCACCCTCATCGAAATGATGGTGACCATCGCCATCGCCGCCCTGCTCGGCCTGATGGTCGTGCCCAATCTGGTGAGCATGGTCGATTCCGGCAAAACCTCGGTGCTGGTCAATAAGTTTCCCCAAGACGTGGCCTGGGCGCGCAATCAGGCGGTGACCACGCAGCAGCCGGTCACCATCACCCTTGGGGCAAACAACACCTGTACCTGGAGCACCAGTGTGGGCGGAACGGTGATTGCAGAGCACTCAATGTCGCCAAGCCAAATCGCCGCCAGCTATCCGGGCATTACCTGCAGCATCACCGGCGGCAACACGCAGACGCTCACTTTCGATAGCCAAGGCTTCATCAACACCGCGCCCACCATCACCGTGACCGCTGCGCAAGGCCAGACCTGGACGCTGCAGGTACTCGCCTCCGGCAGTGTGATTCTCAACGCCAACACCGCATCATGACGCTCCAGCCCCCTCCTCCCGCTCGCGCAGCCGCAAATCAGGCCGGCATGTCGCTCATCAGTGTGCTGGTTGCCATCGTCATTTTCGGCCTGGGGATGCTGTCGATCGCATCGCTCTATAGCCTGGCCGTTCCGGCGCAGACCGCCAACCAGGAAGCGCTGGACACTGCGGCTTTCGGCAACCAGTTCTGGGCCATTCTGCAAGCCAGCCCGCAAGTCGTACCGCAGCTCGGCGCGGGCGTCACGCAAAGCTACACCAGCGCATCGGCCAGCGCCCCCGCCGCGTTGCAGCCCTGGCTGGCCAATATCTTCAGCACTCCATCCATGATGCTTCCAGGCGCCAAAGTCACCATCACCACCGGGGCGGGCGCCGACGGTAACCCCTGCGACGTGAGTAACCCCAATGCCCCGCTATGCGGCGTGACGTTGACCATTGCCTGGGCCGCAGGCAAGGGCGGTGGCGGCGCGCGCAGCCAGACGTATCAGTACCAGGTGGGCTTCTGACATGCGACACCTCTCCACCTCTCCTTCCTTATCCGCCGCCCACCGCCAGCACGGCCTGAGTCTCATCGAGCTGATGGTGGCCCTGGTCATCGGGCTGATCTTCGCCATCGCCGTGCTGCTGGTGCAGTCGTCCCTCACCAAGCAGAACGTGGAAATGAGCGATGTGATGCAGCGCGATACCCAGACCCGCGCCGCGCTCGATCTCATCAGTCGCGATCTGTCCAATGCCGGGTTCATGCTCGGCGGCGCTCAGTCGCGCTGCAGCGTGCTGCTGGCCTACGACAGCGGCATTGGCGGCAGCCAGCCGTTTGCCCAGTACCCGGTCTCTGCTGCGTCGCAGCCGCTGACCCTGCCCACCAGCACCCCAGCAGGCAGTACCAACTATCCCAGCATCACACCCGACCCCTCGGCCTATGGCACCAAGCAGCAATTCACCGACATGCTGTTCTTTACCGGCGCCACCAGCGCGCTGCAGACGCCAGGCAACGGCAACCCCACCGCTTACGTCGTGCAGAACTCCACCACCCAAGCCGCCAACGGCCAAGGTGCGCTCAAAAGCAGTGAACTGCCCCTGGCTTCCACCGCCGGACTGAGTGTGGGCGATGCCGCCCTGCTGCGCATGCCGCTCAACGGGAAACTGGTGTGTTTCCGGGTTCCAATCGCCGCTATCGGGCCCAGCACTTCACCCTCATCCACCTACATCAGTAGCAGTAGCAGCAGTCTGTTTCCCAGCACCGGGTACGCACCCTTCAACAATCAGCTGATCGCTGCCGGGGCGCTGCAGCCAGGCGGCAGTCTGACCAATCCGAATTTCGTGCAATCGCGCCTCACCGATCTGGGGCCGCAAACCAGCAGCAACGTGCAGACCGTGGTCTATTACATCGGCCAATATGCGAATGCGGGCGGCGGCTCCTATCCAGTCTTGGTGCGTGCCGTGCTCAATGCCCAGACCGACATGCTTGTGAGCCCGCCAGTGCCGGTAGCGGCAGGCGTGGTCAGCCTGCAGGCGCTGTTCGGGGTGGATGAAAGCAACTCCGGCAGCGTGACCAACTACCTCACATGGCCCGCCGTCGTGAGCGGGAAGTACACGGCAAATGTGCGCAGCGTGCTGTTCGCACTGGTGACCAAATCGCTACAGAATGACCCCGGATACACCGCGCCTGCAACGATCGCCCTACCCAGCCCCAGTCTGGGCCCGGCACAGTTCACCCCCTACACCGTACCCACAGGCACTGGCGGCCTGCCTGATTACAGCCACAACCATTTTTCCGTCATCGAATCCGAATTTGCCGTTCGGAACCAGCTATGGCCGCACTGACCCCTAACCTAACGCGTCGTGACGAGGGCGGCTACGTGCTGCTGCTCACTCTCATCACCTTGGTGGTGCTGCTATTCGGTGTGTTGTTCACCATGCGCGGAACACTGCTCCAGGGGGTGATGACCGGCAACACCGTGCAGCGGCAGAAAGACGTGCAAGCCGGTGACATGGCACTGCGGCAGGTGCAGCAGGCGTTGATTGCCACCGTGCAGGGATCGGGTAATCAGGTGCTCGACATCGCCGCCAGCGGGCAGCCCTGGTTCTATACGCCGACGGCCTCGTCAACTACGCCAGCCGGTGCCGTGCCCGGAGCCACCGGCCCTTACGCCAATTTTTGGACCATCTGCAGCGCCGACAAGCAATGCGCCCCACTATCGAGCGTGGTTTCGGTGCTTAATCCGCCGCCGCCGCCTATCAACGACGCCAGCGGCCAGCCCTACCGGGTGCTGGTCAGCGTCTGGCCCACCAACCTGCCGACCAACGCCTACTCCTGCGGCACCACGGGCTACACCGCGAGTTACTACGCCGTATTCCTGCATATTGCCGAGGCAAGCGGGAGCACAGCCATCAATACCCAATCCGTCATCAAACTGTGCACGATATGAACGCATCAACGCCCCGTCGATTCATCGCGCTACTTACGAGTAGCGCCCTAGTGCTTGCTCCGTGGGCGGCAGTGCCCGCCCACGCCGGTTTGGCAACCTCAATCTCCCAGACCCAGCCCCGCCCGCAAGTGGTCATCGCCATCGGCAACTCGCAGTCGATGGACGGCGACCTCAGCGGCGCCATCATGACCGGATCGGGCAATCTCTCCAGCGGCCTGACCAGCCTGTACAAAAGCAGTTCGCCGGTCAACTACTCAGTGCCCTCCGGCTTCACACCGCCGATGACCCCGAGCCAGACCGCCTCGGCGCCTTATACCTACAACAACAACGGCACCCTGGTGGACAACGGCGCGAGCCGACTGAATGTGGCCAAGGCCGGTCTATCCTCGGTGCTCAGCCAGTATCTCCCGAGCATGGACTTTGCGCTGGAAGACTATTCAACCTCGGGGACGAGCCTTTACACCACTTGGGTGTATTACATGTCACCGAGCGGCGGTTTCACCTTCGCCAATAGTCTGCCGACACATGGCTTCACCAGCTACGCGGCTTACCAGAGTTTTGTCGCTGCCAATCCGAATGCTTCCCCCGCACCCACGCGCTGGGTCAACAATCCCTGTTATCAATACGGCAGCGCCTCGTCTTCGGTCAAGAGTTATTGCAGCAGCATTGCGAATTCGGGTTTGTATGGCAGTAGTGCGAGCACGGCTGCCAGCACGCTTTCAAGCAATCTGTACATGCAGATCGGAGCGTCTAGCGACGACCCAAACATCAATGACGTCCTCTACTCGTCAGGACAACCCGGCCTATTTGTTGACTACGGCGGTGCATATGCGGCCTACAACTATTCCACTTATCTTGGGCCAATCACTTCCACGAATACACCCTACACCTATTTCAATCTCGGCAATTACAACGACGGTGTCGTCAGTGTCGGATATAACAAGTCCGCACCCTCAGCGAACAAGGTCACAGGGCCCACCAATGCCGGATACGTGCCGTACACGGATCAGGTCATGTACGCCGAGCGCGGTTTCGGCTACTACGTGCAAAGCCTCAACGCGACCAGCGGCAACCAGGTCGTTTCCATGACCAATCTGGGCTCCAATCCCGGCACATCTGCAGTCAACACGGCACTGACGCCCTTCACCACAGCGTTAAAGCCAGAGACCAACAATTCATCGTCCAGCGAGATCAAGGCGCTGGCCTATCAGTCGCCGACGGCGGGGCTGGTGCAGGGCGCGGGCAATGTGTTGAGCAACCTCACCGCTTCTTGTGCAGGTCAGTACGTCATTTTGGTAACGGATGGTCTGCCGACGATGGACTTGAACGGCAATAACTGGCCGCCGCTGGGCAGCGCTGCGGGACAGGGTTATGGGGTCAATGCAGCGTTCTACGGGATTGCGGGCAATTCCAACTACGGCATCAACGACGACAGCAACAATTTGCCCAGCGGACAGACCCAGGGCGCATTAGATGCGGCCAATACCAATGACCAGGCGCTGATCGACACCATCACCGCCATTCAGGCGCTGAACAAAAAGGGCATCAAGACCTATGTCGTCGGCCTTGGCGCGGGTGTGGACGCCAACGCGAATCCAGCGGCTTACGCAGCGCTCAATGCGATGGCGATCGCGGGTGGCACGGGGCAGGAATTTCCGGCCAACAACATTCCTGCTTTCAACGCAGCGATCAATAGTATTGCCGCGCAGATTTTCCAGAGTGTTGCGATCAGTGCGCCCATTGCGCCGAGCAGTGTGCAGGGTGGCACATTGGTCTACAGCGCCACTAGCAACTACGTGCCTGGAGCCATTGCCGGCCATGTGAAGGCCTACGCCACCGTAGCCACCGCACAGTCCACCGTGGCTACCCCGGTGGGAACGGCCAGCGGTCCGGCCAAGTGGGACGCTGGCGATGACACGCACATGTCCGCAACCATGCGCAAGACCGCGATGTACTCCACGGCCGTGTCAACCTTGAGCAACCCGCCACCCGGATCGGGGCTGGTGGAAAACCTCGCGGACATGGGCACCAGCACCAATGCGGTTTACGACCCCAGCGCCTTCGCACTGAGTGCGACCACCTGCGTGCCCAACATCGCCACCGAAGTGGCCTATACCGTCGACCCATCTTTCAATAACGCGGGCGACGACGCCCAGCCGCAATACGGCAGTCTGGGCTTTCCGAGTGGCGTGAGCGGTTGTTCGTATCTGGCAGGTCGGCAGCTCAACTGGATGCTGGGCAGCATGAGCCCGAATGACCAGACCAGCTATCTAGGCGCCCCCGGAACGGCGGCATTCACCACCCTGCCGGGCTATGTGCAATTCGCCGTGAACAATAAGGGCCGCGAAAAGCTGGTGCTGTTTACCAGCAATGATGGCTTCCTGTATGCCGCAGACGCCACCACCGGCAATCTGGTGTGGGGCTGGATGCCCCGACCTTTCCTTTCGCAGTTGCAAAACTACGCCCAGTTCCAGACTGCGCAAAACTTCGACGGCGGCTATACCCTGACCGACGCGGTCGACACCGCGACCAACGCGCAAGCCAGCGATTGGGCCAGCTATGTGGTCGGCACCGCTCAGAGCGGCGGTTATCACTACGCGCTCAAGCTCAGCAGCAACAATGACAGCACGGTCACTACGCCCCCATCACCGCAGTCTGTGGCCTGGGCAATCAACGTGCCGGGCGGCACTTCGCCGCAGCAACAGGCCCCTCTGGTGATCACGGTGGACGGCATGCAGTACGCGGTGTTCGTGGTGAACACCACCAGCGGCAGCGGCAGCACCAAAACCACGACCAGCACGCTGTATGAGATCAACGTCGCCACCGGGCAGCCCGCCAGCGGCACGGTGCTTTCCGCCCCGCTGCCCTTCGTCCCCAGCAGTTCGATGTCTTACGACGCGGGCAGTGGCACGCTTTGGATGGGCGACAGCAACGGCGGCGTCTGGAGTCTGAACCTTTCCGGCACGGCCCCCAACGATGTGATCAGCGCACTGCAGGTCGCCACCACCAGCCCGCAGCAAAAGCTGAACTATGTGGGCTACTACGAAATCAACGGCCTGCCTTATGTGTGGGCGGCGTCGCAAACCGAAATCAGCGTGTTCGCGCTGTCGGGCGCAACCTCGCAGCTTCTTTGGGCCAGCGACGGCAGCAGCGGCTATCAGTCCAGCGGCGGCAGCCTGCAGGCGGTATCCAGCAACGTGGTGGCGCCCCTGCAGACGAACGGGCAGATCTCCGCATCGCCTGCCGTGGCCAACGGTCTGCTGGTCGTACCCGTATATGTGCCTCCCAGCGCCACGAGTTGCGGCGTAGGTGTGGGCTACTACGACCTGTTCGATTTAGTCAGCGGCGGCACACCCAAGATCAACGTCACCTACAAGGGCAACAGCGTGACCTCGGGAGTGATCAGCCTGGGTTCGGGCATTCCGCTGTCGCCCTCGCTCTTCGTCAGTAGCAATGGCGCGGGGTTCTACCCCTACACCACGGCCAATGTGCCCGACGCCAGCGGCAATCCTCCGCCCATAACTCCGGTCACGCTGGGCGGCAACGTGATGAACAAGCCCATCGCCTGGCGCCAATATTGAGCGGGATTGGCAGCCCGGCGGCGCCTTGTGGGTTTTCCTCCACAGCGCGCCGCCGGTTTGTGCAGCATTTCACAAAACCAGCCATTCGCTGAAGCGCGGCCCCTGTTGCGGGCTGCGTGGCGGCGCTACAAAGCGGGCATGAATTTGTCCATCTCCTCCTGCACACCCAGCAAGCGCTCGCGCGGCTTCACCCTGCTGGAGTTGATGATGGCCATCGCCCTAGTGGGCGTGCTCACGGCCATCGCCCTGCCGATTTACAGCGGCTACCGGCTCAAGGTTGAAAATGCGCAGGCGCAGCAAGACGTGGTGTCCATCTCTGCGGCCATCCAGAACTATTGGGTTTACAACCGCACGTTGCCCAATTCGCTGGCCGACATCGGCATGGCGGGCAAGCTCGATCCCTGGGGCCACCCCTATGTCTACTACAACATCGAGGAAAACGGCAAAGGCGGCGCGCGCAAGGACAAGGCGCTCAACCCCATCAACACCGACTTCGATCTCTACAGCATGGGGGCGAACGGGCAGACCCAATCGCAGATCAGCAACAAGGTCAGCCTCGATGACATCATCCGCGCCAACAACGGCGCGTATATCGGTCTGGCCGCCAATTACTGAGCCCGTGGCCTGCGCTGCTTACTTCCCCTGCGGCGCTACGCCGCGTTGTCGTTGAGCAGCGATGCGTCCGCCGCGCCTGTCCACCGGGTTTTCCGGCAGCCGCCTGGGGCGCCAGTTGTTTGCGTTGTTCGTCGTTGCGGCACTGGTGCCGCTGGCGCTGTCGGACTGGTTGTCGAGCACAGCGGTCAATCAGGTGGCGCAGCAGCTCAATATGCAGAGCCAGCAGCGCATGACCCGGCAGGTCAGCCGTCAGGTGTTCGACCGCTTGCTCACGGCCAAAACCCTGCTGCTCGCCTTGCCGTCCTCCGCGCCGCAAGCTGACGCGCAGCTGCCAGGCCTGGGGCGGGCGTTTGATGCGCTGCTGCTGCAAACGCCGCAGGGCAAGCCGGAATGGGCCTCCGCCAACGCCGCCAATCTGTGGCGCAACTGGCAGCGCGCCTTCCCCGCCATCCCGCCGGTTCAACCCCTCATGGATGCCAGCGCCGGTTTGACGCAAGTGTTGTTGCGCACGCATCGCGCCAAGGGTGAACCGACACGGGTCTACCTGGCCGCCTTGCAAAACGGGCAGCCCCGGTGGATTGCAGAACTCAACCCGAAATTCCTCTGGGGCCCGGTGCATGATGCGATGGACGGCGGCGTGTGGAGCGTGCGCAATGCCGAAGGCGCCTTGCTTTACCCCGTTGCCAACGTCACGGCACCTGCCGCCCAGCGCGGCGCGGCGGCCGGCTCGGTGTTTCGCTTTCAGCTCTTTCTCGGCGGCGAGTTTGGCGCACCAGACTGGCTGTTCATTCAACAAGCGCCGCAGCCCCGCGTAAGTTGGCTGGGCTGGCCGCTGGCGGTGTGGCTGGGCCTTGTGGCGGCGGCCACGCTGCTGCTGATCGCCCTGCTCGCGCAGCGGCAAATTCGCCGCACCCTGGTGCCGTTGGAACAACTCACCGCGGGCACACGCAGCCTGGCCGCCGGCGACAACAGCGCGCGCGTGCAAGTGCACAGCCAAGACGAATTCGGCGTGCTGGCCGGTGCGTTCAACGACATGGCCGCCAAGATCGGCGCGCAGTTTCATGCACTCGAAGGGCTGGCCGCGATGGACCGCGACATTCTGTCGGGCGCTTCGGTGGACAGCCTGGCCCGGCGTGTGCTCGATCAGCTCGAAGGGCTCTACCCCGAAGCCAGCGCCGCGGTGATCTGGCAGAAAGAGCCGCGGAATTTCCGCCGCGCCGTGCTGTGGCACGACGGCAAGACGAATAAAACCGTGTTCGACGTGCGCGACGTGGCCTGCGATGCGGCCGCCCAGGCCCAGTGGTCAGGGCTGCAAGGCGATCGGCAGTTTCAGATCAACAGTCTGGGCGAAAACGCCTTGCGCGACGCCCCCTGTCTGCGCAGCCTCATGCCCCCTGCGGACGGCTGGGTGGCGCTGCTGCCGCTGCGGCAGGGCGAAGCGGTACAAGCCCTCATCGCCCTCGGCCTGCCCGCTGAGCCCGCCGCGAGCGAGTTGCAACCCGCCGCCGAAGTGCGTGATCGCCTGGCCGTGGGTCTGGCCGCGCAAGACCGTGAGCGGGCGCTGGTGCATCAAGCCACGCACGACAGCCTCACCGGCCTGCTCAACCGCCACGGCCTGCACGAAAAGCTCGACGCCCTGCTGGCGCCCGGCCAGGCCGCCGCCCCGCTGGCCTTGCTCTATATCGACCTCGACAACTTCAAGGATGTCAACGACAGCCGCGGCCATGCTGCGGGCGACGCGCTGCTGTGCCAGGCCAGCGAGCGGCTGCGCACCCGCCTGCAAGCCAACGGCATCGTGGCGCGCCAGGGCGGAGATGAGTTCACCCTGGTATTGCCCTTGGCCGACGCGGCCACGGCGCAGGCCACGGCGGACGCCATGATTCGCGCCCTGCGCGAGCCGTTCGATCTGGCGGGCGGCCCGGTTCAAGTGGGCGCCAGCGTGGGCATTGCCCTGTGCCCGCAGCATGCCTGCGAGCGCAACGAACTACTGCGCTGCGCCGACATTGCGCTGTACGCCGCCAAGGCCTATGGCCGCGGCCGCGCCCAACTGTTCAACCCCACGCTCGACGCCGAAGCCCGCACCCTGGCCCAGCTGCTGGCCGACCTGCGGCAGGCGCTGGTGCGCGGTGAATTTGTCGCTTTCTATCAACCGCGTGTCAACGCTGCCGATGGCCGCATCACCTCTGCCGAAGCGCTGATCCGCTGGCATCACCCGCAGCGCGGGCTGCTGTTTCCCGATGCATTCATTGCCGTAGCCGAGTCGTATGGGCTGATTGCGCCCATCGGCCGCTGGATGCTGGACGCCGCCTGCCAGCAAATGGCCCAGTGGCGGCGCGAAGGCATCGACATCGCGCGGGTCTCGGTGAACGTCTCTGCCGTTCAGTTTGAATCGGGCGAACTCGTCGGGCAGGTGCAAAACGCGTTGGAACGCCACGCCGTCCCGCCCGCCACGCTCGAACTCGAAATTACCGAAAGCCTGCTGGTGGATGAAAACGACGCCCTGTTCGCCCAGCTCACCGCACTGCGCGACATGGGCGTGACCCTCGCGCTCGACGACTTCGGCACCGGCTATTCATCCATGGCGGCGCTGCGCAAGCTGCCGATCGACGTGATGAAAATCGACCGATCGTTTGTCATCGATCTGGAAACCGACGCCAGCGCCCTGCCCGCGGTACGCGCCATCGTGGCGCTGGCGCAGGCCTCGCATCTGCACCTCGTGGCCGAAGGCGTGGAAACCGAGACGCAGGCACGCATGCTGCGCGAACTGGGCTGTCACGAGTTGCAGGGCTATCTGTATTCACGCCCCGTCGAGCCCTCGAAGTTTCTGCAACTTCCCGGCTTGCGCCACGGCGCGCCCGCAGCCTGACACTCACCCCCGTCGCAGATAAAACCCGTGATACACATCGACTGAATGCTCGGGCTCGAAGGCGATGTGGCAATGTTTGTCGGGGTTTTGCCAGCGGTCGACGATCTGGTAGCTCAAGCGGGTAAAGCCTTCCAGAAACGGCGCGTAGGCGGCGATGCGGTACGGGCAGAAGGCGGTGCCGATGCTCTGCAGGGTGAAGTAGTCCTGCCCGCCGTTGTCCAGCACATGCAGCGGCGTGAGATTGAGGATGATGTGACGCGGAGGACGCTCCAGCGTGGCCAGGCGCTGCGCCAGCGTGTCGGGCAGGTACTGCAGCACGCCCAGCGCCAGCAGCACGTCCACACCCTCGGCGACGCGGAAATCGCCGTTGAAGCTCAGCCGCCCCGCGGGGTCGCGTTCGCGGGCGATCTCCATGCCCCGCGCCATCACCGCGGGCACGTCGCTCACCGTCCAGCGCAGACCCGGCGGATAGTCGAGGTAGCGCTGATAGCCGTAGTAACCGATGCCGATATGCCCGCCCAGATCGAACACCAAACTCTGCCCCTGTGCAAACAGTTTTTGCAGCCAGAAGATGACGGGATAGTCGCTGGGGTAGATGCGCTTGATGCGCTCCAGATACATGCCCGCCGCATCGGCGTTGTCGTAGCCCAGCGGGCGGGTGTTCGGCGCGCTGGCCTGCGCCGCGTCGAAGCTGGGGTAGATGCCGCGAAACAGGTTGGCGTCGGTGTTCCTGGCAAAGGCAGCTTCTGCGCGCTGGCGGCGCAGTTGTCCCAGCGGCGGCAGGTCGGCCAGGCGATCCAGAGCGGCGTGTGTGCGTTCAAGCAAGGGCATGGCGGTCTCCATCGAAGCGGCAAACGATACCGCAAAACTGGCCGCGCGCAAGCTCGATTTGAATGTAATTAGTTGTCTCTAATGGTGTCTTTATTTTTCTTTTGTGTGGCCAGATCAAGAGATGGCTTCACCGAAGCACGGCGCCAGAAATCGATTGCGAACGGTCAATCTTTTCAAACAACGGCAGGTGCAGCATCTCGCCCATTCTTCCAACGAGACGAGTGTGGGCCATGGATTTCCATCGACAAACCGCAGGCAGCCGGATCGCACGCGCGGCGCGATCTGCGCAGGCCGTTCTCTTAGCCGCCGGGCTACTGGCGCTCAGCCCCTTGGCGCGGGCGCAGGACGCTGCAACCTTCGTGGCACAGAACGGGGTAAAAGTTCAACCCGCCGATGCGGCGCAGGATAGTTGGCATGTGGTGCCCAGTGTCGTGCCCACGGTGCAGAAGGGCAATGTGGGCAAGGAAATGCCGCAGGATCACAGCCAGTTTCCGCAGCTCAAGGGCCCGTTCACCTCGCCCGAGCAGGTCACCAAAGCCTGCCTGAGCTGCCACACCGACGCGGCCAAGCAGGTCATGTCCACCATTCACTGGACGTGGAAGGCCTACGACCCCAAGACCAAGACGCTGGTGGGCAAGAACCACGTCTACAACAACTTCTGCGTCAGCCCGATCAGCAACGAGCAGTTCTGCACCGTATGCCATGTGGGCTATGGCAGCACCGACCCGAACAAGTTCGTGCCGTTCGACCACCGCAGCCAGGATCATGTGGACTGTCTGGTGTGCCACGATCAGACCAAGACTTATCACAAGATTCCGTTCATCGGCGGCAATCCGGCGATGGAAAAAATCGCGGTGCGTCCCGGCTGCGGCGAGGTCTATGGCACCGACAAGCCTTTCGTCGAACCGGAGAACCTCGCCAACATTGCGCAGCATGTGGGCTCGCCCACGCGCTACACCTGCGGCCAGTGCCACTTCTACGGCGGCGGCGGCGACGGCGTGAAGCACGGCGATATGGACAGCTCGCTGGTCAACCCCGCGCGCGCTGAAGACGTGCACATGGCGACCAATGGCCTGAACTTCTCTTGCCAGGAGTGCCATAAGACCGAGAACCACAATGTCAGCGGCTCGCGCTACGTCACCGACATGATGTTCGGCGACAAGCAGTTCATGCGCGGCAACCCGCACAACACCCAGGCGGCGAGTTGCGTGTCGTGCCACGGACAGACGCCGCACAAGGGCAACGACCTCAACAGCCAGATTCAGGCCGCGACGCTGAACATGCACACCCGCGACATCGCCTGCGAAACCTGCCACATCCCCGAGTTCGCCCGCGGCGGTCTGCCCACCAAGATGGAGTGGAACTACGCCACCGCAGGCAAGCTCGCGCCCAACGGCTCGCCGCTGGTCATCAACGACAGCCACGGCTGGAACACCTACTGGGGCGTCAAAGGCAGCTTCAAATGGGCGGAAAACGTGGTGCCGCAGTACCGCTGGTTCAACGGCGTGGAGCGCTGGATGAATGTCGGCGACAAGGTGCAGGACTTCAAAGACACCAACGGCGTGGTGCAGCTCAACGCCATCGAGGGCAGCCCGACCGACGGCAAGTCCAAGATCTTCCCGTTCAAGATCATGCGCAACAACCAGCCGTATGACACCCAGACCGGCATCCTCGCGGTGTTCCATTCCTTCGGTTTCGACAAAAACTCCTACACCATGAGTTACGACTGGCAGACCTCGATCGAGGCTGGCATGAAGGCCGCGCACCTGCCGTATTCAGGGCACTACGGCTTTGTCAAGACCGATATGTACTGGCCGATCGAGCACATGGTGGCGCCCAAGACGCAGGCACTCTCTTGCATGCAATGCCACGCCAGCGACGGCCGGCTGCAAAACATCGACGGCGTGTACATGCCGCATCGCCCGAAAGACCACAACACCTGGCTGGAACGCATCGGCCTGACCGTCGCCGCGCTCGCCTTGGCTGGGGTGCTGCTGCACGGCCTCATCCGCTTCGGTCTGTGGCTGCGTCGCCGCGGTCATTGAAAGGACATCATCATGACGACACAACGCGTTTACAGGTTCACCCGCTTCGAGCGCTTCTGGCACTGGAGCCAGGCCGCGCTCATCATCACCATGCTGTTCACCGGCTTCGAGATTCACGGCTATCTGGGCGGCTTCAATTTCGAGCACGCCCTGCTCATCCACGAATACGCCGCCTGGCTGCTGATGACCCTATGGACTTTCGCCATTTTCTGGCACTTCACCACCGGCGCATGGAAAAACTACATCCCCGACCTGCGCCCGAAAAGCCTGTGGACGGTGGCGCGCTATTACGCCTATGGCATGTTCATCGGCGAGCATCACCCGTATCACAAGGAGCCGTTTCGCAAACACAACCCGCTGCAGCGGCTGGCGTATCTGTGGCTCAAGCTGATGATCAATCCGCTCATCTGGGCCAGCGGCCTGCTGCTGCTGTTTTTCAGCTATGGCTGGATTCGGCTCTCGCCCCTGGGGCTGCAGCTCGACTGGGTGGCGCTCACCCACACCGCTGCCGCCTACATGATGCTGCTGTTCTTCATCCTGCACGTCTATCTGGGCACCACGGCGCACCCGCCAACCGCCTACATCAAGGCCATGATCACCGGCTGGGAAGATGAAGACGAACCGGCCGCGCCCTCTTCCTCCAGCACCGCACAACCGGAGCCTCACCATGGCTGATACCCGACTCTCCCGCACCGGCCGTCTGTTGCAGTTGACCGTGCTGGGCGCCGCACTCTCGGCCCTGAGCCTGAGCGCCGTTCTGAGCCTCGATACCCTCGCGCAGGCTGCCGAACCTGCGGCCAAGCCCGCCTCGGCCCCGGCGACGCAAATCAATCTGGAAAGCGCCTCGCTCACCGATCTGCCCGGCTCGCCCTCGCGTGTGCGCATCGATCAAAGCCTGGGCGTACACGCCATCAAGCAGCGCGACGGGTTTGTCGAGCTGGACAACGCCGTGCTGCTCAAGACCTATGTCTATGCGTATTCCAAGCAGGCGGTGAACTACACCGGCATCCTCACGCCGAATACCGAAATGATCGAACCGCCCGCGCCGGTGCAGGCCAGCGCGAGGGAAAAGCAGCAGGTCGACGCCATGATCGCTTTCGACAAAGCGCACCCCAAGCTGCGCATCGACGTCGATGACATCGCGCTCGACGCCTATGTACCGCAGGGCAAGTACTACCCTATCGACAACCGCCTGTTCATCCACGGCGCCGGGTATTACTTCGACAACTCGCCGTATCACTACACCTACGATCACCCCGAAGCATTTCGCCATTTAGCCTGCGCCGATGCCGCCGTGATGAAAACCCTCGACGACGCCATCGCCAACTACCAGCACTTTCACATGGCTATTTTTGCCACCGTGCTCGGCGGCGACGCCAAGACGCAAGGGTTGCTGCTGCGGGTGGATGAAGTGCAGCTCAAGGATGCACTGGGCAATGTGCTGATCGACCAGAAGACGCAGTGAGTTGGCGCTGTTGGCTTGGCGCCAACTGAGTCAGCGCAAACCCGCACCCCCTCCCAACCTCCCCCACCAGTGGGGGAGGAGCAAACCATCTCCGGCGCGGTGGGAGAGACGTTTCTAACTCCCTCCCCACCCGTGGGGAGGGTTGGGGTGGGGTGAGGTCGTTTGCGCTGAATTAGGCCGCGCGGTAATCCTTGAGGTATTTGCCCTCGAACCAGCGCTTGGCCCAGGTGAAGGCGCGCGAGGGCGGGAGGACGATGGTTTTATTCTCGTCGCGGAACACCAGAATGCCGCTGTCCACGGTATCGACGATGCACACCAACTCGGCCTTGGGCACATGCTGCGCAGGCTGGCCTTGCATCACCAGCAGCAGATTCTCGGCAGCGGCCTTGGCCTGCAGGTCCGCCATGTGCGCCTGCTTGGGCAGCCAGTCCGGGCCGGGATAGCTGCCGGCGTCTCCGGCAACGAACACCCGCTCGAAACCGGGCACGGCGCAATGCGCGTCCGCCTGAATGAAGCCGCCGGGCGAGCGCGGCAGCTCGGAGTTGTGCGTCCAGCCCGGCCCCGTCATGCCGGGCATGAACAGAATGAGATCGGCCTTGACCAGGCCGCCCTCGGTCTCCACCCCTTCGGGCGACATGCGCAGCGGCTTGTGGCCCAGATGGGTGTCGATGCGGCGCTTGGCCATGTGCGACAGCAGCCCGGTGACGGCGCGCTCGCCCAGGCGTTGGCCTGGCTTGTCCGAGGCGTTGAAAAACACCAGTTCCACCTTGTCGCGTTTGCGCTGGCGGCGCAGCCAGGTGTCGATGCCGAACAGCAGTTCGAACATCGGCCCGCCGCGCGCGGCAGTGGGCTCCTGCGGGTTGCCGCCAAAGCCGCAGGCGATGCGCCCGCTGTCCATCGCCAGCAGCCGCTCGCGGATTTTTTCCGCCGCCACCACGCCCTCGCACAGCGCGATGGCATGTTCGATGCCCGGCAGCTTTTTGATGAAGCGCCCGCCCGTGGCGATGATCAGGCCGTCGTTCTCCACCGGCCCGCCGGTCGTCAGCACCGTGCGGCCGCCGTCTTGCAGCCCGGTCACTTCGGCGGCGAGAAAGTCGATGCGGTGCTTGTGCAAAAACGGCGCCAGGTCGATGACCAGATCGCTGCTCTTGCGCACCCCCGTGGGCACCCAGATCAGGCTGGGCAGATAGACGAATTCAGCCTTGGGCGCCACCAGAGTGATACGCGCCTGCGGCGCCTTGGAGCGCAAGGTGCGCGCCGCGGTGAGGGCGGCAAAGCCCGCGCCGAGAATGACGAAATGCGAGGACATGAAAACCCTTGCTCGAAAAAACTGGATGGAAACCGACTCGCGCGCCGCAACACGGTAAGCGCAAGCCATAAACATTCAGCTTAGTCCACTGCGCTGCGCCGGGCATTGTGATTTGTCAGCGTCTTTCCGGGCGCTTCAAACCCAGTTGAAACGCTTTGTAAACCGGCTTGACCTGCCCCGCTGCCTGCCGCCCCGCGTTTACCGCGCTGCCTCCCGCATGGCCTGCACGATGTGCTGCGTCTGCACGCTCACCGTGGTGACTCGCATCAGCAGGTCGATGACCTTTTCCTTGTAGTCGGCAAAGCGGTAGGTGTCGAAGCGCTCGCGGATAGTCGGGTCTTTGGGCTTTTTTTCCTTGTACTGATCGAGCACCCAGTCGATGGCGCAGCGGTTGCCGAGTTTGTAGGCCCAGGCCTCGGGCGGAATGCCGTGCAGGGTGGTTTCGCTGTCCAGCGCAATGCTGCCGGACGCCGGGTCGGACTTGAGCAGCGCCTTCGGCGCCTGGCCAGCCGCGCGGGCCTTGACGTCTGGCTGCTCGACGCGGCTCAGGGCGAAGGGCTGCACAGTTTCATAGCCGATGTGCAGCGCCATGAGTTGCTCGCCCCATGCGGCCCATTGCCAGAAGTCCGGGTAGAACGGAATGCGCGGGAATTCGCGCTTCAAATTCTGCGCATAGGTCTCGCGGTACACCGGGTCGTGCAGCACGGCGTAGCAGTAGTGAAAGATCGCCTCTTTGGTGATTCTGCGCACGCCCGATCCGGATTTGCTCCCTCTCCCGCTGGCGGCAGAGGGCTGGGGTGAGGGTTCGGCGGCCTTATAGTGCGCGCTGAACTGCTTCAAGGCCCAGTCGGTGATGTTGTCGTGGCGGTTGCCGTCCTCACCAAATTCAGATTCAGTCACATACTGCACTGCGTCTGCCGAGAACATGTTGAGGTTAGGCACATCTCCAGCGGCTATGGCGGAGAACGGCTGCCGGTCGCCTGCCATAAAGCAAATTGCGTTCGCGCGATGGCCGACCGGAAAAAGACGCTCGGCAAGTCCGGGGCGGTCAACAAAGAGTTGCGACTGGTAAAACGACATCGACACAAATGGCCGGTAAAGGGAGGTGACAATGCGCTTACGCGAGAACGGCTCCAATGCACGGCTTCGTGACCGACGTAGGAGTGTCTCTGACCATTTCACGTTTTGGTCCAACTCATCTTTACCAAGTCGATTTTCATAGTGCTGAACGAGATACCGTACCTTGTCCTCCAGAGCGGCCGATGACTCAGCAAGTAACCATTCATCGCGATTTGTAGAAATTCCGAGCGAGTAGACCTTAAAAACAGCCCGCTCCTGCGCTGCCGTTTTCGCCGCCTTGGTCTGTTTGCTCGCCAGCGGGATGAGGCTGTCGAAATCGTTGTGCGTCAGGTTGATCCAGTTGTTGGCCTTGTCGGGCCGGGCTTCGTCGAAGGCGATATGGCGCAGCGCGGTGTTGCCGAGAAAGGCGAGTTTTTCTTCTTTGGTTTCCATCTCGGGGCGGCGGGCATAGAACACGCGGGCCATGCCGTCCCTGCTGCGCGCGGCGGTGGCGTGCTTTTTCACCATGAAGCTGATGGCCACGCCGGTCTGAATGCCGAACACATTGTGTCTGGTGCCGCTCAGCTTCGGGTTGGCGCGCACGTCGCCGCCCAAGTCAACGACGTAAATCTCGGCGAACTCCTGCGCCACCGTCTTGCGAAATCCGTCGAAGGTGCGGCTGTCGATGAAGCTGCGGTTGGTCACGAAGGCGAGCACGCCGTTTTCGTTCAGCCGGTCGCTGGCCCAGCGGAAAAAGCGGGCGTACATGTCGTAGAGCTTGGTTTTCTGCGCGGTGCTCTGGGCGATGTAAGTCTGCTTGATGCGGGCGTCGATAGCGGGATATTCGCGGTTTTTGTTGTTGTCGTTTTCGCTTTGCTGGTTGGCGTTGTACGGCGGGTTGCCGATGATGACGCTGATGCGCCGCGCGTTCTGGCGCTTGATGCGGGCGACGTTTTCTTCGCTGACGCTGCCGAACAGGTCGGCCGTGGCGCCTTTGGCCGCCGTGTGCAGGCCGACGTTGTCCAGGGTATCGACAAAGCACAGGCTGGGAAACTCGGCGTACTCGCCGCTGATAGCGGCGTAAGTGGCTTCGATATTGAGGTTGGCCACGTAGTAGGGCAGGATGGCGACTTCGTTGGCGTGCAGCTCGTGCTGGTATTTGTGCTTGAGTTTGGCGGGCTGGCCGCGAAAGTGTTCGAGCAGCTCGCAGATGAAGGTACCGGTGCCGGTGGCCGGGTCGAGGATGTCCACGCCCTGATCGATGAGGTTGCGACCGAAGTGCTGCTCGCACAGCCAGTCGGCGCCGTCGATCATGAAGCGCACGATCTCACCGGGGGTATAGACCACGCCCAGGCGGTCTGCGGCCTTGGTGTTATAGACCTTGTAGAAGTTTTCGTAGATGGCCTTGAGAAACGTCTGCTTCTCGCCGTGGCTGCCGATCTGCGCGGCGGCGGCGCGGATGGCGGCGTAGTACGGCTCCAGTCCCTTGAGGGTCTGCCGTTTGAGCGCGCCGGTGAAGAAGGCGGCTTCGAGCGCGTACAGCTCGCGGGCGACGTTGTTCTGGCGGTGGAAGTCGGCGTCGTCGAACACCTTGGCGAAAATTTCCTCGGTGAGGATGTGCTGGATGAGCATTTCGCGCACATCGGCCTCGCCCAGCGCCGGGTTGATGGCCTCTTGCGCATGGGTGAGAAAGCGTGCGGCGGCGGCGCGAAAGGCGGGGTTGCCGCGCTCCTCTACGTCGATCATGTGGCGCAGGGCGTCGAGCACGGCGGGCAGGTCGGCCTTGAACTGCTCGACCGCGCGGCGGAAAGAGGCGATTTCCGGGCGCTCGAAACCGAAAAACAGCTTGAGCAGTTTTTCCAGCGCCGCAGTGTCGGCCACGGGGCAGCGCATCGCTTCCTGGCGGTTCTGGATGAGCAGCGCGGTGCTGTCGTCGGTGAACAGGATGTTGTCCTGCGGATAGCCGCGTTTGAACTTCTTCTGTACCTCGGCGTCGAGGTCGTCGGCGGCGTCTTTCGCCTCCCAGTAGCCCAGCGGCATGCGCAGCTCGTGCAGCAGGGCGCCGTCCACATTGATATTGGTTTTGGTCGCGGTTTTGAGCGGATATTCGGCCAGGAACACCAGCCCCTGCTGCCGCCCCCAGGCCTTGAGCAGGTCTTTGAAGGCTTCGCGCACGATGGTCTCGCGCTGGCTGCCGCTGACCTTTTTGATGAGGTCGAGCTGGGCAAGGTAGTCGTGGATGAGGAGCTGGCTCATGGGGTGCGGGCGGGCTGGGCGGACGGGTATGCGGGCGCAATCGGGACGCCGCAACATAGCAAATACAGCGGGAATAAACTGCGCCAGCCAGCATGACTGGGGCGGAATGAGGACGGCAAGATGGCTGGGGCGCAGGAGAAACTGAGTCTGGATGATTACCTCGTCTGGGAAAACGCGCAGCCCGAGCGGCACGAGTTTTATCGCGGCGAAGCCTTCGCCATGGTGGGGGTGCGCCGGGTGCATGGCGTGGCGTCAGGGAATCTGGCCGTCGCCCTGAAATTAGCGCTACTCGGGCGGCCCTGCCAGGTGTTCAGCCAAAGCCTGAAGGTGCAGGTGGCCGATGAGGCGGTGTTTTACCCGGACGTGTTCGTCACCTGCCATGCCGACGACCTGCGCACCGAGATGGTGTTTCGTCATCCGGTGCTGATCGTCGAGGTGTTGTCTGACAGCACGCAGGGCATTGAGCGCAGCCTGAAGTTTGCCATGTACCGGCGCACCGCCGAGTTGCGCGAATATGTGCTGATCGACCCCGACAGCCGCAGCGTGGAGGTGTTCCGGCGCAATGAACGCGGCTTGTTCGAGCTGCACGATTTCACCGGGCTGGCGGAGATGGAACTCGCCAGCGTGCAACTGCGCATCCCCCTGACGGAAGTGTTCAGCGGGCTGGAGCCAACGCCCGCTGGGTGATTGCACCCCTACGCCGCTGCACGACAGACGGCGGCAAGTTTGTTGCCATCGGGGTCGCGCACGTAAGCGGCGTAGAAATCCGGGCCGTAGTGCGGGCGCAGACCCGGCGCGCCCTCGCTGCGACCGCCATGCGCCATTGCAGCGGCATGAAAGGCATCGACCTGCGCCCGGCTGCGGGCGGCCAGCGCGATCATGGATCCATTCCCCACTGTGGCGGGCTGGCCGTCGAAGGGTTTGCACAGCCACAGCGCCAGTTCCACCCGCCCCTCGTCGGCGTAGCAGCCCCAGCCGATTTCATGGGCGGGATCGTCGTCTTCGGTCACGCAGCGCGCGTGCCCAAGCGCGGCCAGCACCGGGTCGTAAAACGCCGCGGCACGGATCAGGTCGTTGCTGCCGAGCATGAGGTAGGTGAACATGGCCTTACTGGTCCCGCTTTTACGCAAAAATCTTCCCCGGATTGAGGATGCCTTTCGGATCGAGTGCCTGCTTGATGGCGCGCATCACGTCGAGCGCGTCGTCGCCGGCTTCCTCGCGCAGGAAGCCCTGCTTGTGCAGGCCGATGCCGTGTTCGCCGCTGCAGGTGCCGCCGAGTTTGAGGGCGCGGCGCACGAGTTGGGCGTTGAGACGTTCGGCCAGTTCGCGCTCTTCGGGTTTGGCGGGGTCGATGAGGTAGCCGATGTGGTAGTTGCCGTCGCCCACATGGCCAACGACGAAGTAGGGCAGACCGGCGGCGTCGGCCTCTGTGATGGTGTCGTTGATGCTTTCGGCCAGGCGAGAAATGGGCACGCAGGTGTCGGTGGTGACGCAGCGGCAGCCGGGTTTCATTTGCAGCGCGGAGAGGTAGGCGTGGTGCCGCGCCTTCCACAGCTTGGTGCGTTCTTCCGGCGTGTCGGCCCAGGCGAAGTCGGAGCCGGCATGGTCTGCGGCGAGGGCCTGCACGGTTTCGGCCTGCTCGCGCACCCCGGCGGGCGAGCCGTGGAATTCCATCAGCAACAGGGGCTGCTCGGGCAGGCCGAGATGGTCGTGGGCGTTGACCGCGCGCACCGCGCCCGCGTCCATCAGTTCCACGCGGGCGATGGGAATGCCGGCCTGGATGAGGGCGATGGTGCAGTCCACCGCGTGCGCCACGTCGGGGAAGGAGCACACCGCCGCGGCCACGGCCTCGGGCTGCGGGTACAGGCGCAGGGTGACTTCGGTGATGATGCCCAGCGTGCCCTCGCTGCCCACCATGAGACGGGTGAGGTCGTAGCCCGCGCTGCTTTTGCGCGCCTGGGTGCCGGTGCGAATGATGCGGCCATCGGCCAGTACCACGGTGAGCGCCAGCACGTTTTCGCGCATGGTGCCGTAGCGCACGGCGTTGGTGCCCGAGGCGCGCGTGGCGGCCATGCCGCCTATCGTGGCGTCGGCGCCGGGGTCGATGGGGAAGAACAGGCCGGTGTGGCGCAGTTCGTCGTTCAACTGCAGCCGCGTGACCCCGGCCTGCACGGTGACGAGCATGTCGGCGGCGGCCACGTCGAGGATGCGGTTCATGCGCGTGAGATCGAGGCTGATGCCGCCCTGCACCGCGAGCAACTGACCTTCGAGCGAAGAACCCGCGCCAAAGGCGATGACCGGCACGTCGTGCGCGGCGGCCAGTTTCACCGCGTCGGCCACGTCTTGCGTACTCTCGCAGAACACCACGGCGGACGGCGGCGGCACGTCGAAGGGCGATTCATCGCGCCCATGCTGCTCGCGCACGGCTTGTGCGGTGGAAAGCTGCGCGCCGAAGCGGCTGGCCAAGGCGTCGAGCAGGGCGGGCGGCGTGGGTCGGGTGAGAATTTTCGGGGTGAGGGGGGCGTTCATGGGATGTCCTCGGTCAGGGTTGCCGGCTAGAAGGATAGACGCTCGCCTGCGAGGGCGCAGCGGGGCTAGGAGTCGGGCTTGAGGATCGCGCGCTGTAAGGCATCTTCGCATCGGGCACAATGCACTGCGCTAGTTTTTACTCTACTTCGGAGCCTGTATGGACCCCTTGATTCGCATGATTTACGCCAGCCGCATTTCTCCCAATTTTGGCCCGGCGGATGTGCATGACATTCTCAACACCTCTCGGCGCAACAACCAGCCTCTCGGTTTGACCGGCATGCTGGTGTTTGCTGACGGATTTTTTCTCCAGGCTCTGGAAGGCGCTCGCTCGAAAATCAACACCCTTTACGCCAAAATTCTGCGCGACCCGCGGCACAACCAGTCGGCCATCCTGAGTTATCAAGAGATTGATAAACGGCTGTTTGGTGATTGGTCGATGGGTTATGTCTTGAGCACGGAAAAAAATCGCAGTCTATTTCTGGCCTATTCGCTCGAAGCGCGATTTTCGCCGCTCGATCTCAGCGCAAAAGCGGCAGAAAACATCCTGTCGGAGCTTGCCGAACATACTCGGCGCATCGGGCCTAGTGCAGCTTCTTCGGCGGCTTCTTCGGCTCCTGCGGCTTCTGCTGAGGCGGCCTGATCATGGGGCTGCGCCTCACCGCCATATCCACCCGCACTGGCGACGCGGGCACCACCGGGCTGGGGGACGGCTCGCGCTGTCTGAAATCGGCCGCGCGCATTCAGGCGCTGGGCGAGGTCGATGAACTGAACTCGCATCTCGGGCTGTTGCGCAGCATGGGGCTGCCGTCGGCCATCGACGCCTTGCTCTCGCAGGTACAGCACGATCTGTTCGATCTCGGCGGCGAGCTATCGGTGCCCGGCATGACGCTGCTCAAACCCGAGCAGGTGGCCGCGCTCGATGACGCGCTGAAAGACTACAACGCCAAACTGCCGCCGCTGGCCGAGTTCATTTTGCCCGGAGGCACGCAAACGGCCTCGCAGGCGCATGTGTGCCGCACCGTGGCGCGCCGCGCCGAGCGGGCGGTGGTGGCGGTGTCCTGCGAAGTGGCGCAGGCCGGCGGGGAGCAGGCGCCCACGCTGCTGCGCGCCGAGCTGCTGCAGTACCTCAACCGCCTGTCCGATCTGCTGTTCGTGCTGGCGCGCACGCTCAACCGCGCGGGCGACGCCGCCAGCACCGAGGTGTATTGGAATCATCAGCGTCAGCCCAAAGCTTGACGCCCCAGCGGCAGACTCAAAGCGACATACTTCTTCACACTGCCTGCACACGACTTTCACGTCGCGCTGGCAGGATGTGAAGACTGCCAACCGATCTGTTTTTCCACCGTGACACGCCGCCCATGACTGCGACCCCTCCCTCCCCCGAACAACATCGCCGTCCTTTCACCGCGCGCCGCTGGCTTTGGGGCGGGCTGGGCGTGGCCCTGCTCGCCGCGGGCGGTCTGGCCCTGCTGGGCAGCGAGCACCCGGCGCAGGCGCAGATGCGCGGCCCGGGCGGAATGGATAAAGGGCAGACGCCGCCGCAGCCGGTCACGGCATCCGTCGCCAAAACGCAGGACGTGCCGGTCTGGCTCACCGCGCTGGGCACGGTTACGCCGCGCAGCTATGTGAACGTGATGCCGCGGGTGGCCGGACTGCTGCAGAGCGTGGACTACAAGCAGGGGCAGACGGTCAAGGCCGGGCAGTTGCTCGCGCAGATCGACCCGCGGCCCTTCCGCATCGCGGTGGAGCAGGCGCAGGCGCAACTGGAGCAGACGCAGGCGCAGCTCGCCGGTGCGCAAAGCGATTTGCTGCGCTATGAAACCCTGCTCAAGCAAGACTCGATTTCGGCGCAGCAGGTCTCTGACCAGCGCGCCACCGTGGCCCAGCTCAAAGCCACGCTCGACGCCAACAAGGCCGCGCTCGACAACGCCAAACTGCAACTGAGCTGGACGCGCATCACCGCCCCGGTCAGCGGCCTCGTCGGCCTGCGCCCAGTGGACGCCGGCAATATGGTGACGACTTCGGGCGCCGTGGGCAGCAACACCAGCAGCAGCACCAATTCGGCCTCGCCGGTTGCCACCATCGCGCAGGTGCAGCCGGTGGACGTGACCTTCGCTCTGCCGCAGCAGCAGATCGGCGAGGTGGTGAGCCAGCTCATGGCGGGCAAGCAGTTGCAAACTCAGTCTTGGGATGCGCGCAACACCCAGCTGCTCGAAACCGGCAGGCTGGTCGCGGCCGACAACCAGATCAACAGCACGACGGGCACGCTCAATTTGCGCGCCGAGTTCGCCAACCCGAAGCTGACCCTGTTCCCCAACCAGTTTGTCAACGTGCGGCTGCTGGTGCGCACCATCCCTGACGCAATCGTCGTGCCCACCACCGCCGTGGCGGTTGGCGCGCCCGGCACTTATGTGTATGTCATCGGGCCGGACAACAAGGTGAAGATGCGGGTAGTGAAAACCGGGGAGGCGTTTGACAACCTCACGCAGATCGTCAGCGGCCTGAAGCCGGGCGAGCGCGTCGTCACCGACGGCCTCGACCGCCTGCGCGACGGCCGCGAGGTGAAAGTGGTGCAGGCAGTGGTGCAGTCCGCAGGCGGCGCCGGGAAGGAGCGTGCCCGGTCTGACGCCCACGCCAAGCCCGCCGCCAGCGGAGCACGCTGAGCATGAGTGCGCCACACGACGACAAAGCCTCCCCTCCCCAGCCCTCCCCGCAAAGCGGAGAGGGAGCAAACCCATCACCCGCAGGTGGAGAAGGTTGGGAGGGGCATCCGAAGGAGACGCGCAGCGCCGACCTCTCCTCCCCCACTCGTGGGGGAGGTTGGGAGGGGGCGTCGCTCGAAGACCGGCCGAGCCCCTCACGGCTGTTCATCCTGCGCCCCATCGCCACCACGCTGCTGATGATTGCGGTGCTGGTGGCCGGGTTCGTGGGCTACAAGCTGCTGCCGCAGGCCGCGCTGCCCGAGGTGGATTACCCCACCATCCAGGTCACCACGCTCTACCCCGGCGCCAGCCCGGACGTGATGGCCTCCTCGGTCACCGGCCCGCTGGAACAGCAGTTCGGCCAGATGCCGGGGTTGGCGCAGATGTGGTCGGTGAGTTCCGGCGGTGCGTCGGTCATCACCCTGCGCTTCGATCTGTCGCTGTCGCTTTCCGTAGCCGAGCAGGAAGTGCAGGCTGCGATCAACGGCGCGAGCAATCTGCTGCCTTCCGACCTGCCGCAGCCGCCCATCTACGCCAAGGTCAACCCGGCCGACGCCCCCGTCATCACCCTCGGCCTGACCTCGGCCACGCTGCCGCTCACCACCCTGTACGACCTGGCCGATACGCGCCTGAGCCAGAAGCTCTCGCAGGTGTCGGGCGTGGGTCTGGTCACGCTCTCGGGCGGACATAAACCCGCCATTCGCGTGACGGTCAACGGCCCGGCGCTGGCCGCGCTGGGGCTGACGCTCGACAGCATTCGCACCGCGATTGCCGGGGCGAACGTCAACAGCCCTAAGGGCAGCATCAGCGGCAGCCAGCAGTCGTTCAGCATCGACGCCAACGACCAGTTGCAATCGCCGCAGCAATACCGCGACATGATCATCGCCTACTCCGGCGGCGCGCCGGTGCGGCTGGGCGACGTGGCCACCATCAGCACGGGCGCCGAAAACGCCTGGCAGGCCGCGCTGGTCAACGGCAAGCCCGGCATTGTGATCAACGTGCAGCGCCAGCCGGGGGCCAATGTCATCGCCGTGGTCGATGCGATTCACAAGCTGCTGCCCAGCCTGCAGACGCAACTGCCCGCCGCCGCGCAGCTCACGGTGCTGTCCGACCGCACCGTGACCATCCGCGCGGCCATTGCCGACGTGCAGTTCGAGCTGCTGCTGGCCGTGCTGCTGGTGGTGCTGGTGATCTTCGTGTTCCTGCGCAGCGTGCGCGCCACTTTCATTCCCGCCACCGCAGTGCCGCTGGCGCTGGTGGGCACTTTCGGCGCGATGTATTTGTTCGGCTTTTCGATCAACACCCTCACCCTCATGGCGCTGACCATCGCCACCGGCTTCGTGGTGGACGACGCCATTGTGATGATCGAAAACATCTCGCGCTACATCGAAGCCGGCGAGCGGCCGCTGACCGCCGCGCTCAAGGGCGCGGGGCAGATCGGCTTCACCATCATCACCCTCACCTTCTCGCTCATCGCGGTGCTCATTCCGCTGCTGTTCATGGGCGATGTGGTGGGGCGACTGTTCCGCGAATTCGCCATCACCCTGGCGGTGGCCATTGTCATTTCGGCCATCGTGTCGCTGACCTTCACGCCCATGCTCTCGGCCCGCCTGCTGCGGCATACGCCGGAACAAAAACAAAGTCATTTGTTCCGTTCCACAGGCGCGTTTTTCGACCGGCTTTCGGCCCGCTACACCCGCGCGCTGCGCTGGGTGCTGCGGCATCAGCCGCTGGTGCTGCTGTTCGCGGCGGGCACGCTGGTGCTCACGGTGGTGCTGTACGTGCTCATTCCCAAAGGCTTCTTCCCGGTGCAGGACACCGGCATGATCCAGGCCACCACCGTGGCGCCACAGGACGTGTCGTTCCAGTCGATGAACGCGCGCCAGCAGGCGCTGGTCGATGCGCTGCTCAAAGATCCGGCGGTGGAATCGGTGTCATCGGTGGTCGGCATCGACGGGGTGAACACCACCATGAACACCGGGCGGCTGCTCATCTACCTCAAGCCGCTGGAACAACGCCCGCGGGTGCAAGCCCTCATCAGCCGGCTCGACGCGCGCGCCGCCAAGGTCGAAGGCATAGCTACCTATCTGCAGCCGGTGCAAGACCTGACCATCAACGACATCGCCAGCCGCTACCCCTATCAGTTCAGCCTGTCAGCCACCAGCGCCGCGCAGCTCTCCCGCGCCAACACCGCGCTGATGGACCGGCTCAAGGCGCTGCCGCAACTCTCCGGCGTGACCAGCGATCTGCAAGACCAGGGCTTGCAGGCTTATGTGGACGTGGACCGCAGCGCGGCCTCGCGCCTGGGCATCACCATGAGCGCGGTCGACAGCGCGCTGTACAACGCCTTCGGCCAGCGGCTGGTGTCGACCATCTTCACCCAATCGGCGCAGTACCGCGTGGTGCTCGGCGTGGAAAAACAGCCCGACCAGGGCCTTGGCGCGTTCAACAGCGTGTATCTCACCGGAAGCAACGGGCAGGCGGTGCCGCTGTCCACCATCGCCACCATCGAGCCGCGCGCCACACCGCTGGCCATCGACCATCTGGGCCAGTTTCCGGCGGCGCTCATTTCCTTCCAGCTCGCGTCCGGCGTGTCGCTGGGCGAAGCGGTGGACGCGATCAAGCAGGCGGCCAAGCAGGCTGCGCTGCCCGCCTCGGTGACCATCGCCTTCCAGGGCTCGGCCAGCGCCTTTCAGTCGGCGCTGTCCAACCAGCTCTGGCTGCTGCTCGCCGCTGTGGCCACCATGTATATCGTGCTGGGCGTGCTGTATGAGAGCTACATCCACCCGATCACCATTCTGTCCACCCTGCCCTCGGCCGGCATCGGCGCGCTGCTGGCGTTGATGGCCACCGGGCATGACCTCACGGTGATCGCCATCATCGGCATCATTCTGCTCATCGGCATCGTGCAGAAAAACGCCATTCTGATGGTGGACTTCGCGCTGGACGCGCAGCGCAACCAGGGCCTGCCGCCCGATGAGGCCATGCTGCAGGCGGCGCACCTGCGGCTGCGGCCCATTCTGATGACCACCTTTGCCGCGCTGTTCGGCGCGGTGCCGCTGGCGCTGGGCACAGGCATGGGCTCGGAGCTGCGCCAGCCGCTGGGCATCGCCATCGTCGGCGGCCTGCTGGTGTCGCAGGTGCTCACGCTGTTCACCACGCCGGTGATCTACCTGGCGTTCGACCGGCTCGCCACCCGCACGGCGGCCTGGCGTGCGCGCACCTTCGGCTCGGCGCCACCGGCTGCTGCGCTGTCCGACGAGGACGCGCAGTGAATCCGTCCGCCCTGTTCATCCGCCGCCCCATCGCCACCAGCCTGCTGGCGCTTGCGGTGCTGCTGGCGGGGCTGATCGCCTTTCGGCTGCTGCCGGTGTCGCCACTGCCGCAGGTGGATTTCCCCACCATCGTGGTCAACGCCAGCATGGCCGGGGCCAGCCCGGAGGTCATGGCTGCCACGGTGGCCACGCCGCTGGAGCGCAGCCTGGGCACGATTGCCGGCATTTCGCAGATGACCTCCAGCAGTTCGCTGGGTTCGACCCGCGTCATTCTGCAGTTCAGTCTGTCGAAAAACATCAACGATGCCGCACGCGAAGTGCAGGCGGCGATCAATGCGGCCATTCCGCTGCTGCCTTCCGGCCTGACCGGGCGGCCCACTTACAAGAAGATGAACCCGGCGGACGCGCCGATCATGATTCTGTCGCTCACCTCCAAGAGCCTGTCGCGCGGGCAGATGTTCGATGCCGGCTCGACCATTCTGGCGCAGAAAATTTCGCAGATCGCGGGCATCGGCTCGGTCACCGTGGGCGGCGCCGCGCTGCCTGCGGTGCGGGTAGAACTCGACCTGCCCCGCGTCAACGGCATGGGGTTGGGGCTGGAGCAGGTGCGCCAGGCCATCGCCAGCGCCAATGTGGATACGCCCAAGGGTGCCATCGACAGCGCCACGCATCGCTGGCAGGTGGGCGCGAATGACCAGCTCTCCACCCCGCAGCAGTACCAGCACATCGTGGTGGGCTACCGCAACGGCGCGCCGATCCGCCTCGACCAGATTGCGCAGGTGTATGAAGGTCTGCAGAACGACCGCAATATGGGCCTGGCCAACGGCCAGCCCTCGGTGCAGCTCATCATTTACCGCCAGCCGGGGGCGAACATCATCGATGCGGTCGAAGGGGTGAAGGCGGCGCTGCCGCAGCTCAAAGCCTCGATCCCGGCGGCCATCGACATCACCCTCATGTCCGACCGCACCACCACCATCCGGGCGTCGCTGGACGAGGTGGAAAAGACCCTCATCCTCGCGGTGCTGCTGGTGATTGCCGTGGTCTGGCTGTTTCTGCGCGACTGGCGCGCCACGCTCATTCCCGCCATTGCCGTGCCGCTGTCGCTGGTGGGCACCTTCGCCGCCATGTGGCTGCTCGACTATTCGCTCGACAACCTGTCGCTGATGGCGCTGATCGTGGCCACCGGCTTTGTGGTGGACGACGCCATCGTGGTGCTCGAAAACATCATGCGCCATGTGGAGGAAGGCTTGTCGCCGCTGGCCGCCGCCTTCAAGGGCGCGCGAGAAGTGGGCTTCACCGTGCTGTCGATGAGCATTTCGCTGGTGGCGGTGTTCATCCCGGTGCTGTTCATGGGCGGCATCGTCGGGCGGCTGTTTCACGAGTTCGCCGTCACGCTGTCGGTGGCCATCGGCATTTCGTTGCTGGTGTCGCTCACCGTCACGCCCATGCTGGCCTCGCGTTGGCTGCGGCCGCAAGCGCGCCCGGCTCACGGCGCGCCCAAGCCAAGCTCCTGGCTGGAGCGGGGCTGGAATCATGTCCATCACGGCTACGCGCGCAGCCTGCGCCGGGCGCTGCTGCACCCGCTGCTGATGCTGGTGCTGTTTTTCTCCACCATCGGGCTGACGGTGTATCTGTTCAAGGTCGTGCCCAAAGGCTTTTTCCCCACGCAGGACACCGGGCTGCTGATCGGCTCGGTGCAGGCCGATCAGTCGATCTCGTTCCAGGACATGAGCAAGAAGTTGCAGCAGATCGTTGCCATCGTGCGCAAGAACCCGGGTATGGAAAACGTGGTGGCGTTCACCGGCGGCGGCACGACCAACAGCGCTTTCATGTTCATGCAGCTCAAGCCGATCGATCAGCGCAAAGGCGTTCAGAGCATCATCGTCGAGCTGCGCCGGGCGTTGTCGCGCGTGCCTGGCACGCAGACCTTCATGTTCCCCGTGCAGGACATCCGCGCCGGCGGGCGGCCTTCGGCGGCGCTGTATGAGTACACCCTGCAAGCCTCCGACCTGAACACCCTGCGCGAATGGGAGCCGAAGGTGCTGGCCGCGTTCAAGCGCATTCCGGGCCTGAACGACGTCAACAGCGACCAGCAGGCCAACGGCCTGCAGCTCTCTCTGGTGATCGACCGCGCGGCCGCGGCGCGCTATGGCATTGCCGTGTCCACCATCGATCAGACCCTCAACGACGCCTTCGGCCAGCGCCTGGTGTCCACCATCTACAAGCCGCTCAACCAGTACCGCGTGGTGATGGAAGCCGCGCAGCAATATCAGAACAACGCCCAGGCGCTGAACGATGTTTTTCTGGTGGGCAGCAGCGGCCAGCGCGTACCGCTCTCGGCGCTGGCGCATCAGGAACTGACCAACACCCCGCTGGCGGTCAACCATCAGGGGCTGTTCGTCTCGTCCACCATTTCGTTCAATCTCGACAAGGGCGTGTCGCTCGGCAGCATCCAGACCAAAATCGACGACGCCACCGCCGCCATCGGCCTGCCGTCCGAGATTCACGGCGGCTTCCAGGGCACGGCGCAACTGTTCTCGGACACGCTGAAAAACGAGCCGCTGTTCATCATGGCGGCGATTTTTGCCATCTACATCGTGCTGGGCATGTTGTATGAAAGCACCCTGCACCCGCTCACCATTCTGTCCACCCTGCCCCCGGCTGGCCTAGGCGCGCTACTGGCCTTGCAGCTCACGCACACCGAGTTTTCCATCATCGCGCTCATCGGCGTGTTCCTGCTGATCGGCATCGTGAAGAAAAACGCCATCCTCATGGTCGATTTCGCCCTCACCGCAGAACGCGAACACGGCGCCAGCCCGTGCGACGCCATCTATCAGGCCGCCACGCTGCGGCTGCGCCCCATCCTCATGACCACGCTGGCCGCGCTGGGCACGGCTTTGCCGCTGGCCTTCATCACCGGCAACGGCGCCGAGTTGCGCCAGCCGCTGGGCATCTCCATCGCCGGGGGACTGATCGTCAGCCAGGCGCTCACCCTCTACACCACCCCGGTGATCTACCTCGAACTCGACCGCCTGCGCCGCTGGACGCTGCGCAAATTCGGCCGCACCGACCGCCCGGCGGCTCTCGATTCCACGGCCTGAACCCCATGAAAACCATCGTCCTGCCCCGCCTGTCGCTCGCCGTCCCCTTGGTCTTGACGCTGGCTGCCTGCGCCGCCACGCCGCCTGAAGCCCCGGTGAAAATCGCCCTGCCTGCCAGCTATGCCCAAGCCCAGAGTGGCTGGGAACCCGCGCAGGCGATGGCCGCGGCGCCGCGCGGCGCGTGGTGGAGCGTGTTCGACGACCCGGTGCTCGCCGGCCTTGAAACCCAGGTGGCTCAGCACAACCAGAGCCTCGCCGCCCAACTCGCCGCTTACGAACAGGCGCAAGCTGCGGTGGCACAAGCCCGGGCCGCCTACTACCCTGCAGTGACTGCCGGGGCTTCGGCCAACCGCGCCAGAACCGCAGGCAACGGCGCCGTGGGCAATAGCCTGAGCGCCTCGCTCGGCGCCAGTTGGGAGCCCGACCTGTGGGGCAAAGTGCGACTGCAGGTGCAAGCCGGGCAGGCCACCGCTGCCGCCAGCGCCGCCACCCTGGCCAACACCCAGCTCAGCCTGCAATCCACCCTGGCCACCAGCTATTTGCAACTACGCACCGTGGACGCGCAGATCGTGCTGGCCCAAAACACCGTGGCCGCCTACCAGCGCGCTCTGCAGATCACCGACAACCGCTACAAGGCCGGGGTGGGCACCGCCGCCGACGTGGCCTCGGCGCGCACCCAGTTATTGCAGGCGCAGACCAGCCTGACCGATCTGGGCGTGACCCGCGTGCAACTGCAAAACGCCATTGCCGTACTCGTGGGCAAGCCCCCGGCGGAGTTCTCCCTGCCGGCTAGCGACACCCTGCCCGAAGTGCCTGCAATTCCTGCGGGCATCCCCGCGCAGTTGCTGCAGCGCCGCCCCGATCTGGCCGCGGCCCAAGCCCAGGTGCAAGCGGCCAACGCGCAGATCGGCGTGGCGCAGACCGCCTGGTTCCCCAACCTCACACTCTCCGCGCAAGGCGGCAGCCAGGCCGCGCGTATTGCCGAGCTGTTTTCCGCGCCCTCGCTGTTCTGGTCTATCGGCCCGCAACTCGCGGCCACATTGTTCGACGGCGGGCTGCGCCGCGCGCAGGAGCAAAGCAGTCAGGCGGCCTACCGCCAGACGGTCGCCAACTACCGCCAGAGCGTGCTGACCGCACTGCAACAGGTGGAAGACAACCTCGCCGCACAGCGCATCCTGGCGCTAGAGGCGCAGCAACAGGCCGAGGTGGTGCAGGCCGCCGAGGTCTCGCTGCGTCTGGCTGAAAACCAATACAAGGCGGGCACCGCGCCCTACCTCAACGTGATCACCGCGCAGACCACGGCCACGAGCGCACGGAATGCGCAGCTCACCCTGCTCAACCGCCGCTACGCCGCCAGCGTGTCCCTGATTCAAGCACTGGGCGGCGGCTGGGGCGCGGCCAACGCGCCGGCCATCGGCCCCTTGTCAGCGGCTTCGGCCGGAGCGCAATAGGCGCACGCGGGCGGCAGCGCCAGACGGCGGCTGTTCGTACCATCGCCCCATGTCCGCCACCGCCCTGCTCACCTTGCTGGCCGCCAGCGTCCTGCTGGTTCCGCTGTTCAAACGCTTCGGCCTGGGCTCGGTGCTCGGCTATCTCGTGGCGGGCATCGCTGTCGGGCCTTACGGTCTGGGCGTGGTGAGCCGGCCGGAGTCGGTGCTGCACACCGCCGAACTGGGCGTCACGCTGCTGATGTTCCTCATCGGTCTGGAGCTGCAGCCCAGCCGCCTGTGGGCGCTGCGGCGGCAGGTGTTCGGCCTGGGCGCGCTGCAAATGGCCGGGGTGGCGCTGCCGGTTGCCGCCATCGCCGCGGCGCTGGGCCTGGGGTGGACGGGCGCCGCGCTGGTCGGCGTTGCGCTGGCGATGTCGTCCACCGCCTACATCCTGCCGCTGCTGGCCGAGCGCCGGGAACTGACCACGCGCTTCGGCCGGGAGACCTTCGCCATCCTACTGTTCCAGGACGTGAGCGTGATTCCCATTCTGGCGCTGCTCGCCCTCACCGGCGTCGGCGGGCAGGCGCCGGGCTGGCCCGCCCTGGCGGCTTTGCTGATCGTGGCCCTGGCCGGGCGGCCGGTGCTGGCCACCATGTTCCGCTATGTGGCGCGGTTCGGTGGCGGCAACCGCGAACTGTTCGCCGCCGCCGCGCTGCTGGGCGCCGTGGGCATCGGCGTGGGGCTGAGCAGCGTCGGTCTGTCGGCCTCGCTGGGCGCGTTTCTCGCCGGGGTGCTGCTGGCCGATTCGGAATTCCGCCATGAACTCGAAGCCGCCATCGAGCCTTTCGAGAGTCTGCTCGTATGGTCGCCAGTGTCAACTGCTGCATGAAGATGCTTTACAAGAACTCAGATCGATCGGGTGATGCGCAGTGGCAAGGCGCGGCGATGAATC